>DASSKC010000156.1:0-29337 GCA_035690885.1 Oleiagrimonas sp.
GAGGCGCGGGCCTGGTCGGCGACGCGCGTGTCGTCCGGGCTGCGATAGTCGTAGATGTCGTAGTCGCCGTTCGGTGCGAAGTAGTTGCCCGGAGAGCCGCCTTCGTAGCACGGTTTGACGTAGAAACAGCCGTAGGCGAAGGCGACGTTGTCGCCGATCACGCTGCGGCTGTGACCGGCGGCCAGGTGCAGTGTCCAGTACTCGGACAGCGCATCGTTGAAACGCACGCTGGTGTTGGCCGTGTGCAGCGTCACCGGCTGTTGCCATGGCTGGTAGCCGAGCAGTTGCGTGTCGCTGGGGTGTTGCGGGATCGCGGTGCCACCAAGTAACTGGTAGCCGGAGACCGAACGCTGCGCGATGGCCTGATAGCTGCTGTCGATTTCCAGCGTGGCATCCGGCGTGATGCGCCAGTCGGCGGCGATCGAGTAGAAGTTGCGGCGGCCATCGGCGTGCGGCACCCACGAGTGCGTCTTGTTCCAGGCGATGTTGGCGCGCACGCCGAAGTTGTCGGTCAGCCATGCGCCGACATCGACCGCGACGTAGCGCGAGCCGTGCGAATCGGTGCCGATGGTGACGGTGCGTACATCCGCCGGTCGCTTGGTCACGTAGTTGACCACGCCGCCGGGCTCCATCACGCCGGCCTGGATGCCGGCCAGGCCCTTGAGCACTTCGACGCGCTGCTTGTTGGCCATGGCCACGCGCTGCTCGCCGACCACGGTCAGGTTGTTCATGCGATAACCCGTGGCCAGGTCCAGCGGAAAGCCACGAATGGAGATGTTCTGGTAGTAGCCGATGGCGGCGTAGTTGTCGCCCAGCGAAGCATCGTGCTGGGCGATTTCGCGCAGGCTGCGCACGTGGTAGTCGGACAGCTGTTCGCGCGTGACCACGATGATCGCGGCCGGCGTGTCGTGGGTCGACGCGTTGCCGTAGCTGTCGATCGACGTGTTGCTGGCACCGCGGTCGGCTTCGACCTTGACTGCGGCCAGGTCGGTGGTTTGCGGTGCGGGGGCATTGCCGGCGGTAGCCAGCAGGGGCAGCAGGGCGAGCAGCAGGGGAGTGCGGGCGTATTTCATCATCGTCATCGTGTGGGGAAAACACGAAGCGACGGCGCCAGCCGGACGACGAGCGTCCATGGCGAACTGCAAGCTCCCTACGCCGGGATCAACCGGATCAGGTTCCAAGGGTGTTTCTCAGCCCGTGTGCCGGGCACCCCCGCTTCAGGGGCGTATTGAAACACACATTCGTGGAGGTTTTGTAGGAGCGGCGGAAGCCGCGATGGGTCACGCGACAAGGTAACGGTGGTTCGGGCGCGCCCAATCGCGGCTTCCGCCGCTCCTACCGCAGAGCGCGGAGAAAGGCACGGCCCGGCGCGCTGTCGAACCATGCGGCATGGCCAAGCAGGAAATCGTGATAGGCCACATCCGCATCGGCGGTGGATCGGGTGATGCCGTGGAAGTATTCGATTTCCGAAAGCGCGAAGTCGATGTGCACGATCGGCAAGAGGTCGACCAGAAGCTGGTGGTCGGCGTTGCTCAACGGCAAGACTTCCGCATAGCCGTCGATCAGTGCTCGCGCGGTATCCGGGAAGATGGCCTGCATGCCGCGTTCCGGATGCAACCAGGCGACCGCGTTGCGCTCGATCGCGGTGGCCAGGTCGTAGAGCGCGAACGTGGGCGCGGCCAGACCGAAGTCCATGACCGTGGTAATCGCCGCATCGCTGTGATGGCCACTCCAGCACAGGTTGGAGATGTGCCAGTCGTTGTGTGTCCACAGGCGCGGTTGCGCGTGGATCCGTGCTTGCATGGTTTGCTGGCGCTGCAGCAGCGGAGCGAGGTCGCGTTTCCAGTCGTGCCGGGCGAGATGCTCGGCCAGCGCAGGGCGGCGTTCGAATTGTGCTTCCAGCGTTGCCGCCGGGTTGGTGGCGCGCAGCAGATCATCGCGCGACACCAGAATCCACGTGTCGCGCTGCGGTGCTTTGAAGTCGGCGGCCGCTTGATGCAGTTTGGCGAGCATGCGCCCGCCCGTGTGTGCCTGAGTCAGATCGGTCAACGGTTCCCACGAGAAGCGGTCGCGATACAGGTCGATGCCGGTGGCGATGGCATGCACTTCGTAAACCCATGGGCCACGGATGACGACCGTGTGGCCCGAGCGGTCCGGCAATACTCGTGACACCGGAATGCCGCGCTCATGCAGGTGTGCCATGAAGGCGTGTTCGGTCGCCAGCTCGCCCGCGCGACGCACCGTTTGGTGATGGCGTTTGACGAATACTTCGTGGTTGCCGGTGGTGACGCGTGCCGCCGCGGAGAACGGCCGCGGGCTGTGCCAGAGGATGTCGACCGCGCCGCCAAGGCCCGGATAGTGACCGAGGATGTCGGCGACTCCGGTGGTTTCCAGCGGCGCCCAATCCGGTGCGACGTTGTCACCGGCCATGCCGTGGCTGCGCTGTTCGGAGCCGGTCATGGGCGGTCGGGCCGGCTCAGCCGTTGTCCAGCGTGGCGCGCGTGAGCAGCCCGCGCGCCAGCATGCTCCACTGGTTGCGGCGCAGGATCAGCTGCCACTGACGACCACCGATCTGATGCCACAACACGGCGGCACGAACGGCGGCAAGCAGGGAGGCGCGGATGCGCTCGACGACTGGCTCCTGCTGCAGGTGCAGCGGCTGGCCCGGCACCATCACGCGCGGGCGCAGCGGCGAGATGATTTCGCTGTACAGGCCGGCCAGGCGCGTGATCACCATGGGGTGCTCCTGGCCGAAATGGTCCACTTGCCGTTGCGCGGCCACGATGCCTTCGAGCAGTTGGTTTTGCAGGCTTTTGCGCCCCGAGAACGTGCGTTCGATCTTGAGGATCGTGGCGGCCATGCGCATCAGGTTGACGTCGCGCTGCTCGTCGTCCAACTGTGCGACCAGCGTGCGCAGGCCCAGGCGCACGTCGGCGACGGTGCCGAACACGCCGACCACGTCGGGCGCGTCGATGCGGAACACGCTGGCGATGCTCGATGCCAGCGCGGCTTCGTCGCAGCGGCCGTCGTTGGCCAGTTGGTGCGCCAGCGCGGCGCCCTGGAAAACGCCGGCCAGTGCCAGTACGCGTTCTTCGTTCATGTGCTTGCGGTGCTTGTATGTGCGGTGGGTGTCAGGCCGCCATAAGGCGCGTCGGTGGCTTCGATGATGCCGCCGCCGAGGCAGGCGTCAGCGTCGTAGAACACCACCGATTGCCCGGGGGTGACGGCGCGCTGCGGGTCGTCGAAAACCACCTCGCAGCCTTGCGGCGTGAGGCGTACGGTACATGATTGGTCGGCTTGTCGATAGCGGGTCTTGGCCGTGCAGCGGAAGCTTGCGGCGGGTGCCTTGCCGTCGACCCATGTCAGTTCGGCGGCCACCAGCCGCGTCGACTGCAGCCAGTGGTTGTCGCCGCCCTGGGCGACATACAGGGTGTTGGCCGCGACATCCTTGCCGACCACGTACCAGGGCAAACCGTTGGCGCCGGCACGTCCGCCGATGCCGAGGCCGCCGCGCTGGCCGAGCGTGTAGTACATCACGCCGTCGTGTTCGCCGATGCGCCTGCCTTCGGGGGTGCGCATCTCGCCGGGTCGGGCCGGAATGTATTGCGCGAGGAAGTCGTGAAAGTCGCGCTCGCCGATAAAGCAGATGCCGGTCGAGTCTTTCTTGGCGTGTGTGGGCAGGGCGGCGTCACGGGCAAGCTTGCGTACCGCCGACTTTTCCAGCTCGCCGACCGGAAACAGCGTGCTGGCCAGCGCCTCCTGACCCAGTGCGTGCAGGAAGTAACTCTGGTCCTTGCCGGTGTCGCGTCCGCGCAACAGGCGCCAGCGACCGTCGACACAATCGACGCGCGCGTAGTGACCGGTGGCAATCTTGTCCGCGCCCAGCGCGTGGGCCTCGTCCAGAAACGTGCGGAACTTGATCTCGCGGTTGCAGGCCACGTCCGGATTGGGGGTGCGCCCGGCGCGGTACTCGGCCAGGAAGTGCTCGAACACGCCGTCCCAGTACTCGGCGGCGAAGTTGCGGTGGTGGAACGGGATGCCGAGTCTGGCGCATACCGCCACGGCGTCCTTGCGGTCGGCATCGGCGCGGCACGGACCGGAACGTTCGTCCTCTTCCCAGTTCTGCATGAACAGGCCGTCGACGTCGTGTCCGGCCTGCTTGAGCAGCAGCGCCGCGACCGAGGAGTCGACGCCACCGGAAACGCCCAGCATCACTTTCATGCTCGCCTCGCAGACGTAGGGCGGGCATTGCCCGCCAACGAGTGGCCTGCATGGCGGGCAGTGCCCGCCATGCGTGATGAAGACATGCTCATGGGGCAGTCGGCAGCAGACTTTGCAGCGTCGACAGCGGCAGGCGCTTGCCGGCCAGCCAGTCGTCGATGCTGGCCAGTACCAGCGGGCTGCGCAGACGCTCGCCGAGCGCGGCAATCTCGTCGCGGCGCATCCACACGGCGCGACAGATGCCGTCATCCAGCGAACGCTCCGGATGGTGTTGCACGGCGCGCGCGGCAAAGGCAAAGCGCACCACATGATCGTGATGCACCGGGCTCCACCACTGGTGAACGCCCAGAAAATGCCTGGGTTCGACGTCCCAGCCGGTTTCTTCAAGCGTTTCGCGCACGGCCGCATCGACCAGGGCCTCGTTGGGCTCCAGGTGGCCGGCGGGCTGGTTGTAGCGGCGTTCCCCGTGGATGTCTTCTTCCACCATCAGGAAGCGGGCTCCGTCGTTGACCACCGTGGCCACGGTGACATGCGGGCACCAGGTGTCTTGGCGTCGGGTCATGAAAATTTGGAATGATGAGGTTGCGGGAAAACCGGAAAACCGGCCCATTGTGCCATTTCTTCTCATGCACGCGGGTTACTGGACATTACGATGGCTGGCGTATAATCGTGATCAGGCCAACCGAATATTGCTGCATCCGTCATGAGCGAGCGTCACGACCCACAACACGAGCACGAACACGGCATCGCCGTGGCCCCGAGCCGCCCGGAGACCGAGCGCCCGGCACTGTTCCAGGTGGTGCTGCTCAACGACGACTTCACGCCGATGGATTTCGTGGTGGAGGTGTTGCGCAGCTTTTTCGGCATGGACCAGGAGCGCGCGGTGCAGGTGATGCTGCACGTGCACACGCGTGGCAAGGGCATTTGCGGGACGTTCACCCGGGAGGTGGCCGAAACCCGCGTCAACCAGGTCAACCAATATTCACGCAACCACCAGCACCCTTTGTTGTGCACCATGGAAAAGATGTAGGGCGGCCCCAATCATAGTGGTCACTGCCATTCCACCAAGCGGAGACGATCCGATATGTTCAGCAAGGATCTCGAGCTAACCATCGGCCACTGCTACAAGCAGGCCCGCGAGCAACGCCACGAGTTCATGACCGTGGAACACTTGCTGCTCGCTCTGGTACACAACGCTTCGGCGTCTGCCGTGCTGCGTGCATGCAATGTCGACCTGGACAAGCTGGGTGGTGATCTGCGTCGCATCATCGGCGAGACCGTGCCGGTGTTGCCCGATGGTGATGAGCGCGACACGCAGCCGACGCTGGGCTTCCAGCGCGTGTTGCAGCGCGCCGTTTACCACGTGCAGTCGTCGGGCCGGAAGGAAGTGACCGGCGCCAACGTGCTGGTGGCGATTTTCGGCGAGAAGGATTCGCATGCGGTGTATTTCCTGCATCAGCAGGAAGTCACGCGCTTGGACGTGGTCAATTACATCTCGCATGGCATCGCCAAGGTCGGCGAGCAGCCCGACGCGGCACCGACGGAAGGCGAGCACGAGGGCGAAGAAGGCGGCGAAGGCAAGGGCAATCCGCTGGTCGAGTTTGCGACCAACCTCAACGAGAAGGCGATGCAGGGCAAGATCGACCCCCTGATCGGTCGCCAGGAAGAGGTCGAGCGCACCATTCAGGTGCTATGCCGTCGGCGCAAGAACAATCCGCTGTACGTGGGCGAGGCCGGCGTGGGCAAGACCGCGCTGGCCGAAGGTCTGGCCAAGCGCATCGTCGAAGGTGACGTGCCCGAGGTGCTGGACGATTGCACCATTTGGGCGCTGGACCTGGGCGCGCTGGTCGCCGGTACCAAGTACCGCGGCGACTTCGAGAAGCGCCTGAAAGCCGTGATCGCGCAGCTGCAAAAGGAAGAGCACGCGATCCTGTTCATCGACGAGATCCACACCATCATCGGTGCCGGTTCGGCCTCCGGTGGCACCATGGATGCCAGCAATTTGATCAAGCCGATGCTGGCTTCCGGCGAGCTGCGCTGCATCGGCTCGACCACGTTCCAGGAATACCGCGGCGTGTTCGAAAAGGACCGCGCGCTGGCCCGGCGCTTCCAGAAAATCGACATCGTCGAGCCGACGCCGGACGAATCCGTGGATATCCTGAAGGGTCTCAAGGGCCGCTTCGAGGAACACCATAACGTCACCTACACGCCCGAAGCGCTGAAGGCGGCGGTGGACCTGTCGGTGCGCCACATTCCCGACCGTTTGCTGCCGGACAAGGCCATCGACGTGATCGACGAGGCCGGCGCGCGCCAGCGGTTGATGGGCGAGGCCGAGCGCAAGGACACGATCGACGTGCCCGAGGTCGAGTTCATCGTCGCGCGCATGGCGCGGATTCCGGCCAAGCAGGTGTCGGCGTCCGACCGCGACGTACTGAGAAACCTCGATCGCAACCTCAAGATGGTCGTGTTCGGCCAGGATGACGCCATCGACAAGCTGGCGGCATCCATCAAGATGGCGCGCTCGGGGCTGGGCGATCCGGCCAAGCCGATCGGCAGCTTCCTGCTGGCCGGCCCGACCGGCGTCGGCAAGACCGAGGTCACGCGTCAGCTGGCCTTGCAGCTGGGTATCGAAATGGTGCGTTTCGACATGTCCGAGTACATGGAAGCGCATTCGGTGTCGCGCCTGGTCGGCGCGCCTCCGGGCTACGTCGGCTTCGACCAGGGTGGCCTGCTCACCGAACAGGTCACCAAGCACCCGCATTGCGTGGTGTTGCTGGACGAGATCGAGAAGGCGCATCCGGACGTGTTCAACATCCTGCTGCAGGTGATGGATCACGGTGTGCTCACCGACACCAATGGTCGCGAAGCCAACTTCAAGAACGTGATCCTGGTGATGACCACCAACGCCGGCGCCCAGCAGGCGGCGCGACGCAGCATCGGTTTTGTCGAGCAGAACCATGCGAGCGATTCCATGGAAACCATCCGCCGCACCTTCACGCCGGAGTTCCGCAATCGTCTGGATGCGGTCATCCAATTCCAGTCGCTGGAGTTCGAGCACATCCTGCGCGTGGTCGACAAGTTCCTGATCGAGCTGGAAACCCAGCTCAACGAAAAGCATGTCACCGTGGACGTGAAGGAAGATGCACGACGCTGGCTGGCCGAGCGCGGCTTCGATCCGCAGATGGGGGCGCGGCCGATGGCTCGCGTCATCCAAGAGAACGTCAAGCGGGTGCTGGCTGACGAGTTGCTGTTCGGCAAGTTGGCCGATGGCGGCAAGGTGACGCTCAGCGTGCGTGATGGCGAGCTTGTCGTGCAGACGGAGGCGGGCACCGGCAAGGCGTTGCCGGCGGTGGTGTGATTTTTGGGTGGGGCGTTGCCCTGATCGCCTGACGCGGGTTCGTGCATTGTTTGCCGCCGTGCGGCGGCGTATCACGCCTGTCGGCGCTCGTTCATTTCTCTTGCTTGCCCACAAACGCGTCAGGAACGTGTTTGAACGGCGAAGCCGGCCCGAAGGGCGGAGGGCAGGAAGCCCGGAGTAAGAGAAACGAACCAAAGAGAAGGGCACCCCCGTCCGGCGCTCGCCGGGCTGCGCCCTGCGAGTGGGTTGCGCGCTGCGGGGTTTTTCTGACGGGCCATCCGTGGCCCGCAGAAAAATGGCCGGCGTCCTGCCGGCCACCCTGCGGGCCTTGTCCTCCGCGCTCCACCGCCTCCCGAGGGGCAAGGGGGACAAGCTCGGAAACGTCAAGCAACAGATGCGACGTGTTCGCAAGCACGCCAGTTCTTTGGTCGTCGCGGGAACCGCGATGACTCGCGAAGCGGGCAGCGCAGACGCTGCTGAGTCCCCTTCAGAAGCGGCGGACGGATGGAGGAAAAGGCCCGTCAGGGGAGCCGACAGGACGTCGGCTCGTTTGTCGCGGGCCAAGGATGGCCCGTCGACAAACCCCCGCAATCCGGGAGCGAACCCGAAGGGCGCGTATGCAGGGGTGCCTTTCTTTTGGTTCGTTTTCTTTGGGCAAGCAAAGAAAATGAACGAGGGCCCGACAGGGCACGAAACGCCGCCGCACGGCGGCAAACAATGCCTGAGCAAGCGTCACGCAATCAGGGCGAAGCCCTCCGACTCACGTTCTCGATGCGCGACCACGCGCGCCCGACCGCCAAAAGGCGATCAGCGGAAGCGATAAGTGATGCGCCCCTTGGTCAAGTCGTACGGCGTCATCTCGATACGCACCTTGTCCCCCGTCAGAATGCGAATGTAATGCTTGCGCATGCGACCGGAAATGTGTGCGGTGATGACGTGGCCGTTCTCCAGCTCCACGCGGAACATGGTGTTGGGCAAGGTCTCCTGGACCGTGCCTTCCATCTCGATGACGTCGTCTTTGGCCATGGGTGCCTGTCAGATGAGGGTGCTTAATCGCGCCATTGTGCCATGTTGGCGAGCAACGTTAAAGATTCGTCATCCTGCGGCAGGGAAATATTCATCCAGTTTGCTGCGGATCTCCGCCTCCACCATGGGCTTGAGCGGGGTCAACAACATGCCCAGGCGGGCATGGACGCGGACCTCATTGCCTTGTGTGGCAATGAATCCGTCCACGCCACTGCGCGCAAAGTGCAGGGTGTCGCCGTCCCAGCGCGGGATGACGTCGAACTTGCGTTGCAGGCTGTCGGCGATGTGCTCGATGACCTCGCGGGTGCGTTCGGGCGACAGGGCATGGCGGCGGGTAATGTCGATCTGGCTCATCGGCCAATGGTGCCCGCGTGGCGCGACGATGACAATGTGTTGACAGACGCGGCGTCGCAGTCTGCTATGTTCGCGGTCGTTTGTATTGCACGGTTGTTCCATGCGGATCGAATTTGCTTCCGGTACACGTGAGCCGTTCACCTGGCCCGGTGGAACCTTGCGCATCGGCAGTGCCGAGGGCGCGGGGTTGCGTCTGGAGGGTGCCGGCGTGGCGGCGCGGCATGCCGGCCTGGTCCGGGATGAGCGTGGCATCGTGCTGGATGTCGAACGCGGCGCCGGCCACGTGTACGTCAATGCGCGCCCGGTGCGCGAGCGCGCCTTGTTGCGGCTTGGCGACATTCTCTCGATCGGAGGACATCGGCTGCGGCTGTGCGCCGATGACATGGATCGCCACAAAGATGATGCCGACGCGGTGGCGAAGACCGCCGAGCAGATGGATGCGGTAGCGGTCATAGCCTTGCGGGCGGTGGCCGGTCCGCTTTCAGGTCGGGTGTGGGGGATTGATGATCGTCTGGATCTGGACGTGCGTGGTCCGGTCGACATGCCTCGCGGCCAGGCACTGGTGCTGGTCGCGCAAGGTCATCGCGTGCACTTGCGCATTGATGCGGGGAATGAACCCGGTGCCGTCGTGCGTGTCAACGGTCAGGCGGTGCAGCAGGCCGATCTTGCCGACGGTGACCAGTTGGCTTTTGCGGCGCATCGCTTCGTGCTGGACGTGAGTGCTCCGTCCGAGCCCGTGCGCTTGCCGCCGCCGGACGGCGAGGCCGACAGCGAGCCGGAGCCGGCGCGCCATGGTACGCCTCATCGCGAGATGGGGTGGTTGATCGTCACCGCGGCGCTGCTGGCGTTGGTGCTGGCGTGGGTGTTGCTGACGCAGCATTGACGCGATGGTCGCTTTTCGCGCGGCGACGGCAATGGCAGCGCATATGGTGCAAGACCATGAGTGGCGGGGTTGCCAGCGGTGCACGGCTCGCGATAATGGCTCATTCGCGTTTGATCGAGGTGCCCACGTGGCCAGAAATTGGAATTTCAGCGCCGGACCGGCCGCCATGCCGGAGGCCGTGTTGCGTCAGGCCCAGGCCGGTTTGCTGGACTGGAATGGATTGGGTGCGTCGGTGATGGAGTTGTCGCATCGCGGCAAGCCGTTCATGGACCTTGCCGCCGAGATCAATCGTGATCTGCGCCGGTTGGCGTCGATCCCCGACGAATACACCGTGCTGTTCCTGCAAGGCGGTGCCACGCAGCATTTTGCGCAGATCCCCATGAACCTGGCCAGCGAAGGCGAGCATGCCGACTACATCGTCAGCGGGCACTGGGGCGAAAAGGCGGTCGCGGAGGCCGCGCCCTACGTCGATGCGCGCGTGGTGGCCAGCAGCGCCGATGCCGGCTACCGTCGGCTGCCGTCGTTGCCGGACGAACTGGGTGCCGGCGCGGCCTACGTGCATTACACGCCCAACGAAACCATTCACGGCGTCGAGCATCATGACGTGCCGCGCGTGGCCGACGGTGTGCCGTTGGTCGCGGACATGTCATCGAACATTTTCTCGCGTCCGCTGGACGTGCCACGCTTCGGCCTGATCTATGCCGGTGCGCAGAAAAACCTGGGCCCGTCCGGCGTGGTGCTGATGATCGTGCGGCGCGATCTGCTGGAAAGGCCGGGACAACGCATTGCCAATATCCTGCGCTATGCCAGCCAGGCCGGGCGCGACTCCATGCTCAACACACCCAACACCTGGGGCTGGTACGTGGTCGGGCTGACGGTGCGCTGGCTGCTGGAGCAAGGCGGGCTGGAAGCGGTCGGTCAGCGCAACCAGGCCAAGGCGGATCTGCTGTATTCCACCATCGACGAGTCGAACGGCTATTATGGCTGTGATGTGGATCCCGGCGCACGTTCGCGCATGAACGTGCGCTTTCGTTTGCATGATGCCGCGCTCGACAAGCTGTTCCTGGAAGAGACCGATGCCGCCGGCATGATCGGTCTCAAGGGGCATAGGGCCATCGGTGGCCTGCGCGCTTCGCTGTACAACGCGGTGCCGCCGGAGGCCGTCGCGGCGTTGGCATCGTTCATGCGCGATTTCATGCGCCGGCACGGATAATTTGATGAGCAACGACACCATTCCCGACGGGAAAAAATTCACGCTGTCCGAAGCGCGCGAGCACATCGACAGCATCGACCGCAACATCCTGTCGCTGATCGGCGAGCGGGCGCGCTGGGCACAGCAGGTCGGCAAGGCCAAGGGCAAGCTGGCCGCGGCGGTGGATTACTACCGCCCCGAACGCGAAGCGCAGGTGCTGCGGCGCGTGGTCGATCGCAACGAAGGGCCGCTGTCCGACACGGAAATGGTGCGCCTGTTCCGCGAGATCATGTCCGCGTGCCTGGCCCAGCAGGAGCCGCTCAAGATCGGTTATCTCGGTCCGCCGGGGACTTTCAGCGAGCAGGCCGCGCGCAAGCATTTCGGCCATTCTTCGCATGGTTTGCCGCTGGGCAGCATCGAGGAAGTGTTCCAGGAAGTGGAGGCGAGCAATGCCGATTTCGGCGTGGTGCCGGTGGAAAATTCCGGCCAGGGCACGATCCAGTCGACGCTCGACATGTTCCTGTCGTCCGATCTCAAGATCTGCGGCGAAGTCGAGCTGCGCGTGCACCAATACCTGCTTTCGCGCACCGGCAACATGGACGATATCGAGCGCGTGTATTCGCATCCGCAGTCACTGGCGCAATGCAAGTCGTGGCTGCGCCAACACCTGCCCAATGCCGAGCGGGTGCCGGTGTCGAGCAATGCCGAGGCCGCGCGGCGCGCGCGCAATGCCGACGATGCCGCCGCCATTGCCGGCGAGTCGGCCGGCGTGGTGTACCGGCTCAAGCAACTGGCCGGCCCGATCGAGGACCGTGCCGACAACACCACGCGCTTCCTGGTGCTGGGGCGCGAGCTGTTCTCGCCTTCGGGCAACGACCGCACGTCGGTGCTGGTGTCGATCAAGGATCAGCCGGGGGCGCTGGCGCACATCCTGTCGCCGCTGGCCGAGCACAACCTCAGCATGAATCGCATCGAGTCGCGTCCGCTGCATGAAGGCAAGTGGCAATACAGTTTTTTCATCGACATGGCCGGGCACGTCGACGACGAGGCGGTGCGCAAGGCGCTCGACGAGATGACGCCGTTTGCCGCGCAGATCAAAGTGCTGGGTTCCTATCCGGTGGCCGTGCCATGAGCGACTGGAGCAGCCGCAAGGCAGGCGCGTTGCAAGGCGCGCTCACGGTACCCGGCGACAAGTCCGTCTCGCATCGCGCGGTGATGCTGGCGGCGCTGGCCGAGGGCACATCGCACATTCGCGGCTTCCTGGAAGGCGAGGATACGCGCGCGACGGCGCACGTCATGCAACAACTGGGCGTGCGCATCGACACCCCGGCAGCGGGCGAGCGCATCGTGCATGGCGTGGGCCTGCATGGCCTGAAGGCCGCCGACGGACCACTCGATTGCGGCAATTCGGGCACCGGCATGCGCTTGCTGGCCGGGCTGCTTGCCGGCCAGACGTTCGACAGCGTCCTGACTGGTGATGCCTCCTTGTCGCGTCGACCGATGTTGCGGGTGACCGAGCCGCTGATGGGCATGGGCGCGCTGGTGGAGGCTACCTGGCAAGGTTTTCCGCCGTTGCTCGTGCGCGGGGGGCGTTCGCTGTGCGGTGGCGCGCATGAGCCACAGGTGGCCAGTGCCCAGGTCAAGTCGGCGCTGCTGCTGGCCGGCCTGTATGCCGATGGTCCGACCGTGGTTCGCGAAAAGCGTCCGACGCGCGATTACACCGAACGCATGCTGGCCGCATTCGGCTGGCCGGTGACGTTCGACCCCGGTCATGTCCGGTTGGATGCCGGCGGCCAGCTCACCGCCACCGATGTCCAGGTGCCCGGTGATTTTTCCTCGGCGGCGTTTTTTCTGGTCGCGGCCTGCATCGTGCCGGGTTCGGAGTTGCGCTTGCCGGGCGTGGGCCTCAATCCGCGTCGCACCGGGCTGCTGGATGCGCTGCAAATGATGGGGGCCGACATCCAGGTCGACAATCGCCGCCAGGCAGCCGGTGAAACCGTGGGTGACCTGGTGGTCCGGCACGCGCCGTTGCGTGGCATCGATGTGCCTGAAGCGCTGGTGCCGGACATGATCGACGAATTTCCCGCGCTGTTCGTGGCCGCCGCGGCCGCGACCGGCACGACCACCATTCATGGCGCGGCCGAGTTGCGCGTCAAGGAATCGGACCGCCTGGCCGTCATGGCCACCGCGTTGCGAACCCTGGGCGTTACGGTCGAGGAAACCCCCGATGGCGCCAGCATCGTCGGCGGGGCGCTTGGCGGCGGCGTCGTCGACAGCCATGGCGATCACCGCATAGCCATGAGCATGGCCGCGGCGGGCCTGGTGTCCAGTGGTACCGTACGCATTCGTGATTGCGCCAATGTGGCGACGTCGTTTCCCGGCTTTGTCGAAAAGGCCAACGCCTGCGGTTTTGCGTTGGCGGCGGTCTGACAAAAGCCAAGCTTCAGGTCTGCCGAGGGAGCCATGGCTGCGGACATCCCACCGTTCATCGTTGCCATTCCGGCGCGTCATGGCTCGAGCCGATTGCCGGGCAAGCCGCTGCGCGACCTTGGCGGGCGCCCGCTGATAGCGCACGTCGTGCAACGGGCGCGTGATGCGGGTGCCGCGCAGGTGGTGGTGGCCACCGATGACGAGCGCATCGGTGACGCCTTGCATGACAGCGGCGCGCTGGTGTGCATGACGCGTAGCGATCATGTCTCCGGCAGCGACCGCCTGGCCGAGTGCGCCGAACGCCTCGGTTGGCCGGAGAACACCATCGTGGTGAACCTGCAGGGCGACGAGCCGTTCGCGCCGGCCGCCGGCATCCGTGCGGTCGCGGCTGCGCTCGCCGCCGACGATGCACCGATGGCGACGCTGGCCACACCGATCACGTCGGTGGAAGCATTGTTTGATCCGCATTGCGTCAAGGTGGTGGCCGATGGCCGCGGCCATGCGCTGTATTTCAGCCGGGCGCCGGTGCCATGGGCGCGGGACGCATTTGCTGCCGGGCACAATGCGCTGCCCGACGGCACGCCGTTTCTTCGCCATATCGGCATCTATGCGTATCGCGCCGGTTTCCTGCGTCGCTTTGCGGCCCTGTCACCGACGCCGCTGGAGCGAGCCGAGTCGCTCGAACAGTTGCGAGCGCTCGAACACGGCCATGCCATTGCCGTGCGCGAGACACCCGAGACATTCGCTCCCGGCATCGACACGGAGTCGGACCTCGAACGCGCCCGCGCCTGGCTGCAAGAAAAACCGTAGAAGCCATCACGGCTGAACACCGCGTAGGTCGGGTTGGCTTCATCAACCCGACATGGCGTGATGCAATACGGATGTCGGGTTTCGCCTGCGGCTCAACCCGACCTGCGCAACTCACGGAGACATCATGCTTGAGCAAGATCCACAAGGCGTCCTGTTTGTCTGCCTGGGCAACATCTGTCGCTCGCCCACGGTGGAGGCGGTGGCGCGAGCCGAGTTCGCGCGTGCAGGGCTGGATGTGCCGGTGGCCTCTTGCGGCACCGGGGACTGGCACGTCGGGCAGGGAGCGGATCGGCGTGCGCTACGTGCCGGACAGGCAGCCGGATACGACTTGTCGTCGCACCGCGCGCGCCAGCTCGAAGTGGCCGATTTTTCGCGCTACGGCCTGATACTCGGCATGGACAGCTCGAACATGGCCGATCTGTATCGTGCTTGTCCCGAGGTGCTGCGTGCGCGGGTGGGCCTGTTTCTGGACGTGACCGCGGCCGCGCCACCTTCGGACTTGCCCGATCCCTACAACGGGACCGACGAGGATTTTGCCTACGTGGTGACGTTGGCACGTCGCGGCGTGCAGGGTTTGATCGAACTCCTGGAAACCCGAACCAAACCTGAACCGTGACTTTTGGGGCATGCCCGGCACAGGGTGCGCCGGTACGTTCAGGGACCCTTGCGCGCATTTTGCGCGCAGTCTGTCTGTAAGGAGTTCCCTCGTGCGTAAACTTGCACTGTGTGCGGCGCTGGCCGCATTGGTTTCCGTGTCCCCGCTTGCGCTTGCCAAAAGCCACGATCATGACCAGAAGTCGCCCGACGCGGCGCTGGTCAAACCGCAGTCGTCCGTCACCACCGGCTCGGTGTCGGTGGAAGGCCACAATATCGACTACAAGGCCGTGGCCGGCACCCTGGTGCTGCACAAGAACGGCGACAGCACCGGCGAGCCCACGGTGAGCATGTTCTACACCGCCTATTTCAAGAAGGGCGCCGAGGCGGACAAGCGACCGGTCACCTTCATCTACAACGGCGGTCCGGGTTCGGCCACGGTGTGGCTGCACATGGGTGCCTGGGGTCCGCAGCGCATCGTCACCGCCGACCACACGCACACGGCGGCGGCGCCGTACAAGCTGGTCAACAACAAGTACAGCCTGC
The DNA here is from genome assembly GCA_035690885.1 of Oleiagrimonas sp. GTDB lineage: Bacteria > Pseudomonadota > Gammaproteobacteria > Xanthomonadales > Rhodanobacteraceae > Oleiagrimonas. The sequence goes on from DASSKC010000156.1 coordinate 15,415, forward strand.
TCGATGCCTCCGATCTGGTCTTCATCGACGCGCCGGGCGCCGGCTTCAGTCGCCTGATCGCCGATGCCAAGGACCCGAAAAAACGCGCCAAGCAGATGAAGGAACGCAAGAAAAAGATCTACAGCGTCAATGGCGACGCGCATGCCTTCGCGCAGTTCATCCAGCTGTTCCTGTCCAAATATGGCCGCTGGAATTCGCCCAAGTACCTGTTCGGCGAAAGCTACGGCACCACGCGTTCGGCGGTGCTGTCCAAATTGCTGGAAAACCGCAACGCAGTGGATCTCAACGGCGTGATTCTGCTGTCGCAGATTCTCAACTTCGATCTCAGCATCGATGGTCCCGAGCGCAATCCGGGCGTCGACCTGCCGTACGCGCTGGGCCTGCCGACCTTCGCCGCCACGGCGTGGTATCACCACAAGCTGCCGAACCGTCCGGCCGAGCTCAAGCCGTTCCTGGACAAGGTCGAGCACTACGCGCTGACCGATTACATGCAGGCACTGCTCAAGGGCAACGACATCAGCGCCAGTGAAAAGCAGGCCGTCGCGCAGCAGCTGCACGAGTTCACCGGCTTGCCGGTCAACTATCTGCTCAAGGCCGACCTGCGCGTCAATGGCGCGATGTTCGAGCACGAGCTGTTGACCAACGGCGGCGATATCACCGGGCGCCTGGATTCGCGCTTCAAGGGCCCGGCCATGGACCCGATGGCCAAGGGCCGGCATTACGATCCGCAGTCCATGGCCATCAGTGCGGCCTACGTTGGCGCCTTCAACAACTACGTGCGCAAGACGCTCGATTACGGCAAGGGTCAGCACTATCGCCTGTTTGCCGACATCGACAGCTGGGATTTCCACCACACCGCGCGCTGGGGCAAGGGCGGCACGCTGAACGTGATGGGTGACCTGGCCCGCACCATGAAGGCCAATCCGAACCTCCAGATCATGCTGGCCGGCGGTTATTACGACCTCGCCACGCCGTATTTCACGGCCGAGTACGAGATGAAGCACTTGCCGATTCCCGCCTCGCTGGAGAAGAACATCTCCTTCCACTGGTATCCGTCGGGCCACATGGTCTACGCGCACGTGCCGTCGCTGAAGAAACTGCATGACGATGTGGCAAAGTTCATCGACCGGACCGACAACGTCGCCGACTGAGCCAGTCAACGTTTGATTGTGTATCCGCGCCTCCCGGTTTCGACCGGGGGGCGTTTTTTTTCGGGCGTTACAATGGGCGCATGTCCGATACCGCGTCGCCGCCATTCGACGGCAAGGCTTTTGTCCGCACCCTGACCACCTCGCCCGGCGTGTACCGGTATTTCGATGCCGAGGACCGGCTGCTGTACGTGGGCAAGGCGTCGAACCTGAAAAAGCGCGTGGGTAGTTACTTTCTGCGTCCACGCATGGAGCCGCGCATCGCCGCCATGGTGGCGCAGATCGCGCGTGCCGAAACCACCGTGACCCGTACCGCCGCCGAGGCGCTGGTGCTCGAATCGGAGCTGATCAAGACGCTCAAGCCGCGCTACAACATCCTGTTGCGCGATGACAAAAGCTACCCGTGGATTTACCTTTCCAGCGGCGAGGACTATCCACGGCTGGCCTACCATCGCGGCGCGCGCAACAAGCCGGGGCGTTACTTCGGACCGTTCCCGAGTTCTTCGGCGGTGCGCGAAAGCCTCGATTTGATGCAGAAGCTGTTCAAGGTGCGCCAATGCGAGGACAGCTATTTCCGCAACCGCTCGCGACCGTGCCTGCAGTATCAGATCGGGCGCTGCAGCGCGCCGTGCGTCAAAATGATCAGCGTGGCCGAGTATCAGCGTGACGTGCGCCACGTCGAGATGTTCCTCGACGGCAAAAGTCCCGAGATCGTCGACGACCTGACCGCGGCCATGGACAAGGCCAGTGCCGGGCTCGATTTCGAACGCGCCGCGGTGCTGCGCGACCAGATCGCCAGCCTGCGCAAGTTGCAGGCGCAAAATCATGTGCGCGGCGCCAGTGCGGACATGGATGTGCTGGCTTGTCGCATCGAGTCGGGCATGGCTTGCGTCAGCTTGTTGTTCTTCCGTCACGGTGCGTCGCTGGGCTCGCGCGACTTCTTTCCGCGCATGCCGCTCGATGCCACGCCCGGCGATGTGCTGCAGCAGTTCGTGGCGCAGTATTACCTGGAGCGCGACGTGCCGCGCGAACTGGTGTTGAGCGATGCGGTGCAAGAGCGCGAGGCGCTGGTCGAGGCGCTGACCGATCATGCCGGCCATGCCGTGGCCATCAAGACCGCGGTCCGCGGTGATCGGGCACGCTTTCTGGACCTGGCCCGGCGCAATGCCAGTGCGGCATTGACCTCGCGCCTGGCCAGCCGGCAGACCCTGGGGCGTCGTTTCGACGACCTGCAAAAGCTGCTGGGCCTGGATGAGCTGCCGCGGCGTTTGGAGTGCTTCGACATCAGCCACACCCGCGGCGAAGCCACGGTGGCTTCGTGTGTCGTGTACGGTCCGGAGGGGCCGGAGAAATCGCATTACCGTCGCTTCAACATCAGCGGCATCACGCCCGGCGATGATTATGCCGCCATGCACCAGGCCCTGACCCGGCGTTTTCGCCGCGTGGCGGCGGGCGAGGGCATGCGCCCGGACATCCTGCTGATCGATGGCGGGCAGGGCCAGGTCAAGCAAGCACTCGATGTGCTGGCCGAACTGGGGCTGTCCGACCAGCGCGTGGTCGGCGTGGCCAAGGGGCCGGCGCGGCGAGCCGGCGACGAGGACCTGATTCTGGCTGACAGTGGACGCACCCTGCATCCCGGCCCGCATTCGCCGGCGCTGCATTTGATCGACGCGGTACGTGACGAGTCACATCGGTTTGCCATCAGCGGTCATCGCCGCCGCCGCCAGAAAGCCCGCGAGCGCAGCGTGCTGGAAGATGTGCCCGGCGTAGGCGCGAAGCGTCGCTCGGCGTTGCTCAAGGCATTCGGCGGCCTGCGCGGCGTCGAGGCCGCCGGCGTCGAGGAGCTGATGCAAGTACAGGGCATCAATCGCAGCCTGGCCGAACGCATCTATGCCGCCATGCATGGTTGAAGCGATCGTCCTGCGTAGCGTGCGCATCGCGCACGAAGCAAGCTTCCTCAACGCCGTGTCGTCCGTGAGCGACGCCATGTCTCACGCCGCCAGCGTTCATGCAAAACCTGAGACAATGGCCGCACCCGCACACGTCATTTCCCCATGCGCATCAATTTTCCCACTTGGCTGACCCTGTTCCGCATGGCATTGCTGCCGGTGATGGTGCTGGTCTACTACGCACACGACATCCATGCCGGCATTCCGATGCATGTGTCGACCATCGGCGCCGCCGTCATCTTCGTGCTGGCCGCGTTGACCGACTGGTTCGACGGCTATCTGGCGCGGCGCTGGGACCAGACCTCGGCGTTCGGTGCGTTCCTGGATCCGGTCGCCGACAAGCTGATGGTTGCGGTGACGCTGTTCCTGCTGGTGCAGAGCCACAACACGGCCCTGATGGCCATCATCAGTGCGGTCATCGTCGGCCGCGAAATCGCGGTGTCGGCCCTGCGCGAGTGGATGGCCAGCATCGGTCAGCGTTCACGCGTGCGCGTGGCCATGATCGGCAAGCTCAAGACGGTCATGCAGATGGTCGCCATTGTCGTGCTGTTGCTCGAACACGGCCGCGAAGCGGAGCTGTTGCGCTACTGGTACGTTGGCGAGAGCTTGTTGGTGATCGCGGCGGTACTGACGATCTGGTCGGGTCTGGCTTATCTGCACGCGGCGTGGCCATCGTTGCGCGGTGACAACCCTGAAACAGGCGCTCGGGACCAATGATGTCTTGACAGGGTCCGCCGAGGCGGTAACATACGCGGCTCCCGGGCGGGAATAGCTCAGTTGGTAGAGCACGACCTTGCCAAGGTCGGGGTCGCGAGTTCGAGTCTCGTTTCCCGCTCCAGATGTTTTCGCGAGACCCCGGCTTCAGCGGGGTTTTGCTTTTTAAGGGCATTCGCGGCATCGTGCCGTGACTGTTGGCCAGATGGCAGAGTGGTTATGCAGCGGCCTGCAAAGCCGTGTACGCCGGTTCGATTCCGACTCTGGCCTCCAAAATCCGGCAACTGCGGTTGCCCGGACACAATGCGGGAATAGCTCAGTTGGTAGAGCACGACCTTGCCAAGGTCGGGGTCGCGAGTTCGAGTCTCGTTTCCCGCTCCAGTTCTTGAAGCCCCGGTTTGCGCCGGGGCTTCGTCGTTCCGGATCAGTGTCGAAGTTCAACAAGCTTTTCCCTTCTCCCTCCGGGAGAAGGTGGCGCGAAGCGCCGGATGAGGGTTCCGTTACGCGTGTTTTGACTATCTTGCTCTTTGCAACCGTCTCGCGAGAACGGACCCTCACCCGCCCCTGCGGGGCCCCCTCTCCCGGAGGGAGAGGGATACCGTCACGTTTTGAACATTGGCGCTGATCTGGTCGGCGTTTGTGGCGTTTCAGTGGGTGCTGTCCGGGCCGTTGTACCGCGCGGTGAAGTGGTTGGAAGTAAATACTACACAAATGTAATATATAGTTATAGAATAGATGCATGCATCCTTTCCACGCCACCGAACGCCGCGTCGATCGCACTTGCAGTCGCTTTCCGGACTTTCCCCGCGATCCGGCCTTGCTGGTACGTCTGATCAAGCGCATCGCGCAAACCGTGCATGACGCCGGCAACGGCAGCCTGCGCAAACACGGCATCAACCATACCGACTACAACATCCTGATGATGCTGTACGGCAGCGAGGACTATGCGAGCACGCCGTCCGAGCTGGCGGCGGCCGCCGGCGAAAAGCTCGCCAACATCACCCGCGTGTGCAACGCGCTGTGCGACAAAAAGCTGATCCATCGCGCACCCAGTGCCGAAGACCGGCGCAAGGTGACGGTGCGCTTGTCGGCGCGCGGGGAGCGGTTCGTGGAAGGGCTGTTGCCGGACATGGCCGGCTTGCTGCATCGAAGCGTCCGCGGACTGGATGCGCGCGAGCAGGCTACGCTCGAGACCTTGCTGAAAAAGATGCTGGTCGATGCGGAGCGGATGGGCGACGCGCCATGAAGGCGGCGGTTGCACCCGTTGAGTGGCGATTGGCGTTGGCCGAGGCGATGCAGGGCTCCGGCCGTGCGTGGTTGTTCGTGTTCAAGGCGTGCGTGGCGGTATTGCTGACCGGCTGGATCGCGATGCGCGTGGGGTTGGAGCAGCCGGGAACGGCGATGCTGACGTGCGCGATCGTGATCAATCCGCAAAGCGGCATGGTGCTGGCCAAAAGCTTTTATCGCGGCGCCGGCACGCTGGTCGGGTGCGCTGCGGCGATGCTGCTGGTGGCCTTGTTTGCGCAGCAACGGACGCTGATGTTGCTGGGGCTGGCCTTGTGGCTGGGTCTGTGTGCCGGCGGCGCCTCATTGCATCGCAACTTCAAGTCTTACGGCTTCGTGCTGGCCGGATATACCGCCGGCATCGTGGTCCTTCCGGTACTGACCCATCCAACCGCCTTGTTCGATTCGGCCTTGATGCGCGTCAGCGAGGTCATGCTCGGTATCGTGGTGGCGGCCGTGATCAGCGACGCGATTGCGCCGCAGCGTCTCAGCCAGGCCTTGCGCGGAACCATCCGCGCCCAGTTCACGGGGTTCGTCGGTTTCGTGCGTGGCAGCATGTCCGGCGTGCTCGAACGCGCGGAGCTGGAGCGGGCGCACCTGCGCTTCGTGCGCGAGGTGGTGGGCGTGGAAAACCTGCGCAGCTCGGTGGTGTTCGAGGATGCCGGCGTACGCGCACGCAGTCCGCGCACGCGCCGGCTCACCCAGCGCTTCATGGCCGCCTCGACCAGTTACCAGACGCTGCATCACCTGATGAACCGTTTGCAAGATCAGGCGCACGACGAGTCGCGCCAGGCCCTGATGCAGTTGTTTGCGGTGTTGGCCGAGGCGTTGCAGCGCGTCGACGATGACAAGACGGTCCCGGTGCAGGCGAGCATGCTCGGCCTGGCCACGGAAGGCTTGCAAGCGTCCGTGCTGGCACGTGCCGAACAGCTGCGTGAAGGCATGGGCCGGCGCGACCTGCGGCTCGATTTCGACACCGGGACCGAGTTGCTCGTACGTTTCGTCGGCGAGCTGCACGGTTATGCGCTCGCTTACGTCGACCTGGCCGGGTTGACACCTCGGCGGACGCGCGTGGATCGCGACGAGACCCGTTTCACGCGCAGCAACGACTGGCTGGGGGTCGCTTTCATCACCGCGCGCACGACCGGCGTGATGCTGGTCCTGGGCTGGTTCTGGATCCTGAGCGCCTGGCCGGCGGGTGCCGATGCCATGCTCAACGCCACCATCGTGTGCGGCTTGATGGCCAGCGCTCCCAACCCGGCCAGGTCGGCCGACGACATGACCCGCGGCTGGATTCTCGGCACGGTGCTGGCCTTCATCTGCGTGTTCGGCGTGATGATCCACATGGACGGCTTCGTGCTGTTTTGCGCCGGCTTGCTGCCGTTCTTGATGATCGGTTTTTACCTGTACACGCGACCGGTCTGGGTTCCCGTGGCCAAGGGCCTCATGGTGGCTTTACTGTTGATGCTCGAGCCGACCGCGCTGATGCATTTCAGCGCACCGGCGTTCATCAATCGGGCCATCGGCTTCTCGTTGGGCGTGGTCATTGCCGGTGTCGCGTTCCGGCTGTTTGCCAGTGCCGTGGACAACCGGTTCCTGTATCGGCGCATGGTCGACAAGTTTCGCGCCGAGGTCGTGCGAACCTGCTACGGGCCGGCAGCCACCGCCCGGCAACGCCTGGAAAGCGCCAGCCGTGATCTGTTCATGCGCATTCTCGGACATACCCCTGAAGGCAGCGACGCTTCGCGCGAATTGTTGGGCTGGGCGCTCTCGGTGCACGAAACCGGGCGCGCGATCGTCGAGTTGCGCGGTGACCTGACGCAGGCATCGGAGCGGTTGATGCCGCGCATCCAGCGCGCGATCGACGCCATGGGGGCCTTGTATGAATCACCGGGTCAGGCGCGTTACGTACGCGCGCGCCGCAGCCTGATCGGTGCGATGCGCGTGGCCGATGCAGAAGGCGATGCGCGTGTCCTGCGGCATCTGCACCTGTTGCGTCTGGTGCTGCTTGATCGCAGCTCGGTGCTGGCACGCTTCATGTTGCCCGATGCATCGCCCGAGTCGGGCGGGGAGGCGTTGCATGCCGCGTGAGTTGGCCATGTTTGGCGCATTCGTGCCCAGCTTGCTGCTGGTGTTCGTGCTCAGTCTGCTGTTGTTGTGGGCGTTCAATCGAGCCGCCGGTCGTTTCGGCTGGTACCGGCACGTCTGGCATCCGGCACTGTTCCGTCTTGCCTTGTTTACCTGCATTTTCGGCGGGCTCGGCCTGCTGATGATGCGTTGAGGTCGTCATGAAGCTCGTTTCCGTTTTCCGTTTCTCGATCACCGCCGTGCTGGTTCTGGTAGCGGCACTGGTGGCCTGGTTGTTGTGGCATCACTACATGTATTCGCCGTGGACGCGCGACGCCCGCGTGCGCGCGGCAGTGGTGGAAGTGGCGCCGGACGTGTCCGGGCGCGTGGTGCGCGTAGCGGTCAAGGACAATCAGCGCGTGCACAAGGGCGATCTGCTTTACCGCATCGATCCGGTGCGTTTCGAGAATGCCGTGCACGCGGCACAGGCCAATCTGGATGCGGCCAAGGCGGCGGCGCGTGCGGCCGGCGCCAGCATTGCGGCGGCCAACGCCAGCGCGCACGCCGCGCACGCCACCTATGCGATGCGTCAGGCGCAGGCCGAGCGGCGCAAGCGCATGGGCAACGTCATTTCGCGCGAGGCGCGCAGCAACGCGGCTGAGATCGCCGCGGAAGCACACGCGCAATGGCAGGCGGCGCAGGCCGGCCATGGCAAGGCGGCGGCCGCCAAGGCCAGGGCGCTGGCGGCGGTCGAGCAGGCACAGGTGGCACTGGATCTGGCGCGCATCAATCTGGCGCGGACCAGGGTGCGGGCGCCGATGAATGGTTTCGTGACCAATCTGAATGTGTTCGTCGGCGACTACGCGCACAGCGGCCAGGCCAGCCTGGCCCTGATCGGCAGCGACTCGTTCTGGCTGTATGGCTACTTCGAGGAAACCAAACTGCCGCTGATCGAGGTCGGTGACCAGGTGGATATCCGCCTGATGGACGGCACGCGTTTCAAGGGGCAGGTGACGAGTGTCGCCCATGGCATCACCGATCGACAAAACCCGGAAGGCAAGGGCGGCTTGCTGGCCAATGTCAGCCCGACCTTCAACTGGGTGCGTCTGGCCCAGCGCGTACCGGTACGCATCCGCATCGAACAGGACACGGTGCCCGAGGGCACCCGGCTGGTGGCAGGCATGACCGCCACCGTGGTGCTGCACGAACCCGACAAAACCAAGTAGGTCGGGCATTGCCCGACATGAACGTCACGAGTGCACGAAACTTTGTTGTCGGGCTGTGCCCGACCCACTTGCTGGAAATTGTTCGCGGTCAGAATTCCAGGTCCTGGGCGGCGCACAGATAGTCGATCATGGGCGCGATGCGCTTGAATGTGGCAACGGCAAACGGCTTGAGCTCGCTGGAGCAGGCCAGGGCCTCGTCAAAGCCTTCGCCGGCGGCGAAGCTCTTGCGCTTGAGGTCGTCAATCAACTCGTGGTCGGGCTCGAAGCCGCGCGGGTGGCGTTTCAGGCTCTCCCCCCAGAACGCGAAGTGCTGGCGGAAGACGCGACTGCGCGTGGCTTTTTTCCAGGCATCGGGGTTGTCGACCATGAAATCGCGGATCTTGCGCAGCGTGTGTGATTCGGGATGCCACAGGCCGCCGCCGGCGAAGCAGTTGTCGGGCGCGATGTGCAGGTAGAACGACGGTGCGGCGATCTCGCGGCGCCGCTCGTGGAACAGACGTGCGCCGGCGAACGGTTTGTACGGCAGCTTGTTGTGCGAAAAGCGCGTGTCGCGATGGATACGGAACATCGAGCCGCCGACTTTGCGTGGGTCGGCGCGGTAGTGTGTGCTGATCTTCGCCAGCGGTGCTTGCAGATCGGTGATCAGTGCCAGAAACGGTTCGCGCACGTGTTTTTCGTAATCGACCTTGTGTGCGTGGAACCACTCGCGGCTGTTGTGGCGGTCCAGCTGGCGCAGGAAGCGGAAGGTGGCGGGCGAAAAATAGGCACGTGACATGCGCCGATGTTAGCAAGAATGCTCATTGCGACAGCGCTGCCGACACACTGGGGTCTGCCCGTCGCAAGAAGTTCATTGGTGTGCGCATCCATGGACCGCGGACGTCCCGTCCGCATGCGGACAGAATGTCCGCGGTCCGATCTGGCCATGGGGCTGCTGCCTCGCGGGTACGGTCCGGTCCGTCGGGCAGTTGCGTTTCTACGAGCGAAGGCTTGCTTGCATGTCATGACCCCATGCTTCCAGCGAGTCGAGCAGTACCTGTTCGCGTCCGCCGGTCTCCGGTGTGTGGCGCATGGCGGCGATGGTGGCGAAATAGGCGTCCAGGGTCAGCGTGGTGGCCGGGGTGTCGCGGGTCAGGCGTTCGTTCCGGAATGTTTCCCAGCGTTCCCGTTCGTCGGCATCCAGCGTGTCGGGCCAATTGCGCGCACGGTAACGGAACAACAGATCCGGATAGCGCGTGTCGCGAAACGGGAAATCGCGGCTGCACAACTGGTCCGGCGGCGTTGCGCGCACGCGCTCGAGCAACGGCCGGTCGCCGTCGGGCAGAAAGCCGCCGTACAAGGCCAGTTCGGGGTCTTCGGCGGCGGGGAGGTCGGTTGCCAGTGCGTAGACTTGGCGCACTTTTTCGGCCAAACCACTCGCGGCCCGCAGGCGCTCGGCATGGGCCAGGCAGGCATCGACATCCAGGCCGATGCGCGCGGTGTCCACGCCCTTCAGTGTTGCCAGTGGTGCCAGCGCCGGTGAGCGATTGATGTGGAGCGTGCGCAAGCCGATGCGTTCGACGCCGTCGGGCAGGTCCGCGCGCGACGTGAAGACGCGGTCGGCGATGGATTCGGCATCCAGCTTGGTCAAATCCTCCGGGTCGCCAGCCAGGTCGGCGACGATGACTTCGGTGTTGCGCTTGGGGTGCATGGCCAGCGGCACGATCATGGCCAGGCAACCGCGGCTGGCCGGATAGCGCGAAGACACGTGCAACAAGGGTGTCATCCGGGCCACGTCGAGCAGGCCCAGCACCGCGCGCTTGCGGCGCAACTTGAAGTACCACTCCCACAGCTTTGGCTGGCGTGTGCGCAACAGACGTGCCAGGCCGATGGTGGCCTCGACATCCGACAGCGCATCGTGCGCGTGTTTCTGATCGAGGTGATTGGCCGTGGCCAGGTGCTCGAGCTTGAAGCTGGGCGAGCCGTCTTCGCGTTCGGGCCAGGTGATGCCGTCCGGACGCAGGGCAAACGCCATGCGCGCCATGTCGATCACATCCCAGCGGCTGTTGCCGTTTTGCCACTCGCGCGCATACGGATCGTAAAAGTTGCGATACAGCAGGTGACGCGTGATGGCGTCGTCGAAACGCAGCGAGTTGTAGCCGACGCCGCAGGTGCCCGCTTGCGCCAGTTGCTCGTTGACGGCGGCGGCGAACCCGGCCTCGATGACGCCGTCGCGCTGCGCCTGTTGCGGCGTGATGCCGGTGATCAACGTGGCTTGCGGATGCGGCAGGCTGTCCGGCGGCGGCTGGCAGTACAGCATCACCGGCTCGTCCACCGGCTCCAGGTTCGTGTCGGTGCGGACGCCGGCGAACTGCAACGGCCGGTCGCGCATCGGATCGGCGCCGGTGGTCTCGTAGTCGTGCCAGAAGAAGGTTGGTTGGGGCATGCACGCATGATCGCATGTTGGGGGAAGAGCAGGGACGAGGGGCGAGGGGCTGGGTGGTTTGCGGCAAGTCGAATGCGCGAGGCATCCGAATGGCGCAACAGTGCTCGAGCAAGACCGATGACATGGAGTCATGCCCGCAACTGACAACCAACGCTTGAAGCACACACAGCCCCTCGCCCCCAGCCCCTAGCCCCTGTCCTTCCCCCCTCAACTGATAAACTCGCCCAATCGCAAGGAGCCCCCATGCCGCAACCGAACAACGACAACCTCATCTGGATCGACCTGGAAATGACCGGGCTGGATCCGGACAACGACTCGATCCTGGAAATCGCCACCGTGGTGACCGCGCCGGATCTGACCGTTCTTGCCGAAGGCCCGGTCATGGCCGTGGCCCATGACGAGGCACGGCTGCTGGCCATGGACGACTGGAATCGCAATCAGCATGGCAAGTCCGGCCTGTGGCAGCGCGTGCTTGAATCGGACTCGGGGCATGCCGACGCCGAGGCGCGCACGATCGAGTTCCTGGCCGAGTGGGTGGGGGCAGGCAAGTCGCCAATGTGCGGCAACACGATTTGCCAGGATCGCCGCTTCCTGTATCGGCAGATGCCGAAACTCGAGCGCTATTTCCATTACCGCCACCTCGATGTGTCCACGCTCAAGGAGCTGGCGCGTCGCTGGGCGCCGGACGTGGCCAGGGGCTTCCACAAGACCAGCGCGCACACGGCCTTGAGCGACATTCACGACTCCATCGACGAGCTGGCGCACTACCGCCGTTTCATGGGCGAGCTGGGTGGCCACGGGAGCGCGTGAGCATGTTTTCTGATCCGTCCATGCGCGTGCTTGATTGTGCCGGTCGTCCGTTGGCACTGGATCGGCCGCGGGTGGTCGGCATCCTCAATGTCACGCCCGATTCGTTTTCCGACGGCGGCGAGCATGCCACGCTCGAGAGCGCGGTCGCGCATGGTCTGCGCATGGTCGAGGCCGGCGCCGAGATGATCGATGTCGGCGGCGAATCGACCCGCCCCGGTGCCGATGATGTATCCACGGACGATGAGCTGGCGCGGGTGGTGCCGGTCATCGAGCGCCTTGCCGCGGAAGTCGAGGTGCCGCTGGCGGTCGACACGTCCAAGCCCGAGGTCATGCGCGCGGCGGTGGCCGCCGGCGCCGGCATGATCAACGACGTGTACGCGTTGCGCCGTGAGGGCGCGCTCGATGCCGTCGCCGAATTGGGCGTGCCGGTGTGCCTGATGCACATGCAGGGCGAGCCGCGCGGCATGCAAGTGGCGCCACATTACGACGATGTGGTCGCCGAAGTGCATCGCTTTCTGGCCGAGCGCGTGTTCGCCTGCGACATGGCCGGCATCGACCGCGGCCGGGTCGTGGTCGATCCGGGGTTCGGTTTCGGCAAGAACCTGGAGCACAATCTGGCCTTGCTGCGTGGTCTGGATGCATTGCGCGATCTGGCCGCCGGCGTGTATGTGGGCCTGTCGCGCAAAACGATGATCGGTGACATCACCGGGCGTGCACTGCCCGCCGATCGCGTGAGTGGTTCGGTGGCAGCGGCCGTGGTTGCGGTTCAACGCGGCGCGATCTGCGTGCGTACGCACGACGTGGCGGCCACGCGTGATGCCCTGGCCGTGTGGCAGGCCGTGCATGGCGGTGACGCGGCGGCAAAGCCGGCGGCGCCGGCGGCGCCGATGTGGCCCGATGATGATGACTGACGAGATACTTTGATGAAAAAGAAATACTTCGGTACCGACGGCATTCGCGGCAAGGTCGGCGACTGGCCGATCACGGCCGAGTTCATGCTCAAGTTGGGACGCGCCGCCGGCGTCGTGCTGGCCGGTGACAACGGCCCGGCGACGGTCTTGATCGGCAAGGACACGCGCGTGTCCGGCTACATGTTCGAGTCGGCGCTGGAAGCCGGTCTGGTCGCGGCCGGAGCCAACGTGTTGCTGGCCGGTCCCATTCCGACCCCCGGCGTGGCGATGCTGACGCGCAATCTGCGCGCCGATGCCGGCATCGTGATCAGCGCGTCGCACAATCCGCATTACGACAACGGCATCAAGTTTTTCTCGGCCCAGGGCGAGAAGCTCAGTGACGAGATCGAACTGGCCATCGAGCGCGAGGTCGACGCCGAGTTCGTCACCGTGCCGTCGCGCGATCTGGGCAAGGCACGGCGCATCGACGATGCCAATACGCGTTACGTCGAATACTGCAAGTCGACCTTGCCGGAAGGTTTCAGCCTGCGTGGGCTGAAGCTGGTGCTCGATTGCGCGCATGGCGCCACTTATCAGGTCGCACCCAAGGTGTTCAGCGAGCTGGGTGCCGAGGTGGTGACGCTGGGCACGGCGCCGGACGGCTTCAACATCAACGACGCCGTCGGTTCCATGCATCCCGAGGCCTTGCAGAAGGCCGTGGTCGAGCAGGGCGCCGACGCCGGCATCTGTTTCGATGGTGATGGTGATCGCGTCAACATGGTCGACGCCAAGGGTCGTCTGGTCGACGGCGACGACATGCTGTACATCCTGGCCTGCGGCTGGCACGCCCGCGGTGCGCTGCATGGGCCGGTGGTCGGCACGTTGATGAGCAATTACGGACTCGAGCAGGCTCTGGCGGCGCTGGATGTGCCACTGTTGCGCGCCAATGTGGGCGACCGCTATGTGTTGCAGCAGCTCAAGCAACATGACGGCGTACTCGGTGGCGAGGCGTCGGGTCATATTCTGTGTCTGGACCGCGCCAGTACCGGCGACGGCATCGTCAGTGCGCTGGCAGTGCTGGATGTGCTGGTGTCCGACGGCCGGAGCGTGGCCGAGGCCTTGGCGTCGATGTCGCGCCTGCCGCAAACCACGGTCAATGTACGAGCCAGTGGCGGTGCGGCGCTGGTGGCCAGCGAGCCGGTGCAGGCCGCGCTGGCCACGGCGCAGCAACAACTGGAAGGGCATGGTCGTGTGGTTCTGCGACCGTCGGGCACCGAGCCGGTGGTGCGGGTAACCGTGGAGGCCGCCGATGCCGATGAAGTGCGGGACGTGGTGCAAACCCTGGCCGACGTCGTAAAATCGGGGCACTCACGCTCGTGAGCCTGTGACCCAGGACGCCATGGAACGGCCCGA
>DASSKC010000157.1:0-5366 GCA_035690885.1 Oleiagrimonas sp.
GGGGCGTGACCGATTGGTTTGGTCGCGGTCACGGCCGCAAGAACGGCAATACAGGCAAAGGCAGGTAGCAATGAACGACATGGTCCGCAGCTCGCGCACGCTGGGCGTGCTTGGGGGCATGGGTCCGGCCGCGACCGTGGATGTGCTGGACAAGATCGTCCGTCACACGCCGGCCGCGCGTGATCAGGACCACATTCCGATCCTGGTCCGTTGCGTGCCGCAGATTCCCGACCGCAGCGAGGCCCTGCTCGGGCATGGGGCGTCTCCGGCCGAGGCTCTGGCCGAGGGCGCGCGTCGGTTGCGTCAGGCTGGCGCCGAGTTGCTGGCCATTGCCTGCAATACCGCGCACCACTGGTATCCGGCCATTCACGATGCGTTCGACGGACCGGTCGTGCACATCGCCGAGGCCGTGATCGATCAGCTTCGCCATGAGCATGCGCGCACCATCGGCGTCATGGCCACCAGCGGCACGATGGCGTCCGGGTTCTATCGTCACTATATCGAGCAGGCGGGATACGCGGTGCTCGAGCCATTGCCGGACAGCCAGGCCGATGACGTGAACCGGGCCATTGCCTGCGTCAAGGCGGGCGATCGGCTGGCGGCGATGCCGTGTGCGCGCCGCGCCGCCGATGCGCTGTTCGACCGCGGTGCCGAGCAGGTCGTCCTGGCCTGTACGGAACTGCCTTTGGCCTTGACCGGTCTGCCCGATGCCCCCCTGCTTGACGCCAACGATGCGTTGGCGCGCGCATGCGTCCGCGCGGCGTGCGAGGTATCGGTACTGCAGGCGATCGCATGAAGCCGGCCATTGCGGTGATTGGTTCGTTGCGCGCGTCGTTGCACGCTGCGTGACTGATCAATCGTTGGAATCGGTCAACCGGATCCGTTTCGGTTTGGCGGTCGTGGCGCCGCCGCTGACCCGGATCACCAGCACCCCGTGGCGCAAATTTGCCTGGATGTCGTTGTCACCGACACCTTCGGGCAGCCCGATCACGCGGCGGAAAGCACCGAAAAAGCGCTCCTGCACGTAGTACTGGTCATCGGCGGTCTGCCGGGTGCCGGTAATCGACAACACGCCACCGGCGAAACTGATGTCGATGTCGGACATCTCCACGCCGGGCAGCTCGCAGCGGATGACCAGTTCGTTGCCGTCGGCACGGATGTCGGTCAGCGGCGCCCAGGCGGTTTCTTCGGTGCGTTCGGTGTGTTCCATGCGCCGGTACATCGCCTTGTTCATGCGATTCATTTCGCTGAAGAAATCGGTCACGCCATGGAACAGCTTTCTGGCTTGCTTGCGCACTTTCGATTACTCCTTTGCAATGGGCAGGGACATGACGTTGCAGGTCATTTGTTGTCGGCTCCGATGTCGGGTTGTTCCGGCGACACCGTGGTGGCTGTGCGCACGGTCCAGCCGATCGGCTTGCGTACCGGGTACAGGCCGGCTGCGGGCACATGCTCGCGGCGCAGCGACTTGGTCAGCGAAATGGACATGCAGATCAGCACGATCACGAACGGCGCCGCGGACAGGATGGCCCATGTCTGCAGGCCCTTCAGGCCGCCGGCAATCAGCAGCACACCCGCTGCGGCACCGGTCAGCACGCCCCACACGATCACGTTGAGCCGTTTGGGTTCCATGTCGCCACGCGAGGTGAGCATGCCCATGACCACCGACGCGGCATCGGCGCCGCTGACAAAGAACAGGGCAATCAGGATCACCGACAGGAAGCTGGTGATGCCCGCCCAGGGCAGCGAGTCGAGTGTGGCGAACAGGCCGGCGGCCTGGCTTTGCTGCACGGCCGCCGCGATGTCGGCGCCGCCGTGGATCTGCTGGTACAGGGCGGTGCCGCCGAGAATGGCGAACCAGCCGAGACAGATCGCGCTGGGCGCCAGCAACACGCCGAGCACGAACTCGCGCACCGTGCGGCCGCGGGAAATGCGCGCCAGGAACGTGCCCACGAACGGCGCCCACGAAATCCACCAGGCCCAGTAGAAGATGGTCCAGCCGGACAGCCAGTCACTGTCGCTGTAGGCCCCGGTACGGAAACTCATGGTCAGGTAATGACTGAAGAAGTTGCCGACGGTGGTGACCATCGACTCGAGGATGTAGACCGTCGGGCCGGCAAAGAACAGGAACAATACCAGCACGATGGCCAGAATCATGTTGATGTTGGACAACCACTGGATGCCGTTGCCGACGCCCGATACCGCCGAGCAGATGAACGCCACGGTGATCACGGCGATGATGATGACTTGGAAGGTCGACGAATTGTCCAGCCCCCACAGGTAGCCCAGCCCGCTGTTGATCTGCAAGGCGCCCAGGCCGAGCGACGTGGCCGAACCGAACAACGTGGCCAGGATGGCCAGCACCTCGATGACGCGACCGGCATGGCCGTCGACCCGGTCGCCGATCAGCGGCCGAAAGGTTTCACTGACCAGGTTGCTGCCACCCTTGCGGAAGGTGAAGTAGGCCATGGCCAGGCCGAACATGGCGTAGATCGCCCATGGTTGCAGCGACCAGTGGAAAATCGTGTAGCGCAGCGCGACCTTGGCGGCATCCGTGGTACCGGCCTCGGCCAGTCCGAACGGCGGCGCCGCGAAGTGGTACATCGGCTCGGCCACGCCGTAGAACATCAGGCCGATGCCCATGCCGGCGCTGAACATCATCGCGATCCACGAGCGGGTGCTGAACTCCGGCACTTCGTCATCGGCGCCCAGCCGTATCTTGCCGAAGCGGCTGAACGCCAGCCACAGCATCAGGCCGACAAAAAACACCGCGGCCAGCACGTAGACCCAGCCGAAGTTGTCGATGCAAAACTGCAGCGCGGCCGAGCCGATGGTCTTCAGGCTGGAGGGGCTGATCACGCCCCAGGCGACGAACAGCGCACTGATGCCCACGGCCACGTAAAACACGATCGGATCGATGGATGCGTGGAACGACTGCTTGTTCTGATTCATGTGGCTTCCCTCATCACGCTGCCGGTCGCTCGGATACGCCGCGGCTGGACATGCATTGAACTCATTTCAGATAGTCGCTTCGTTGCACGGAAGCGTCGGCAACCCAGGGCGCAACGACATTCTGATGGCTTCTCAACCAGCGGTGCACGCCGCCCCAGGCGCTGCGCGAGTTGGCGATGGTCAGTTCCAGCCGGCCCAGCTGCTTTTGATCGAGCCGGAACGCATCGAACAGGCGGTATGCCTGCGGCGCATCGTCCTTGAGCCCTTTGCGCACGATCACGTGGATACGGTCGCGCTGGTCGTACGCGTTTTTCGGGTCATCCAGATACCGCACCGGATAGGCACTGAACAGCCAATGCGGCTTCCAGGCCACGAACACGATCGGCTTGCGCTCGTGGATGGCTTCGTCGACGTCTTCGACCAGGTCGGCGGTGCTGCCCGGCCGCAACGTGTACGCCTGCAAGCCATAGGCGGGAATCACGCGGTCACGGGTGATGCGCATCTCGCCGGCGTCCGCCTGGATGCCGACAATGGTGCCGTCGAAGTGCGCGGCTTGACCCTTCAGGTCGCTGATGCTTTGTGCATCGACATAGTTGGGCACGGCCAGGCCCAGCGTGGCGTGGCCCTTGTACCAGGGGCCGAGGTCGATCACCTGGTCGGCGTAGATTTTCCAATTGTTGCCGTGGGTCCGCGGCAGCCAGACATCCAGGAACGCGTCCAGTTTGCCCGAGGCGACGCCCTTGAAGGCCTGCGTGACCGTGACCGGTTTCAGTTTGACCCGGTAATGGAAGCGGTTTTGCAGCAACACCTGCATCAGGTGCGACACGGCGACCGATTCGGTCCAGTTCACGTAGCCGATGGTGATGACGGGCGTGTTCACGGCGACAGGCGCAACGCCGGCACCGCCTGCAATCGCCAGCCCACCGCTGCCGCAAGCCATGAAGATGGCCGCGATAAACATGGTCAGGCCGCGCCTGATCCGGGAAATGCCCATGAGTGCGATCCTCCCGATGCAATGGCACGCGTCACGCGATTGGCATGACGGCACTTCGAGTCTAGACGCCATGCCGGGTGCCCTGTCAAACGCGGGGCCGGAGATATGGCGTGCGCGAGCGTGACCGGAGCCGAGGACGTCGAGTAGACTACGTGCCCGATCGCAGGAGGTTCGCACGATGGCAAACACCGTTTCCGAAGCCTGTTTCGACGCGCCACTGCAGCAGCCGGCGACGTCCGGCGCCGACGATTCGTGGACGTTCGTGGTCCTGCCCAAAAGCGCCAGCGATATGTTGCCGCGGCGCGGGCGGACTTCGGTGGAAGGCACGCTTGAGGGTCATGCATTCACGGCCACGCTGGAGCCGGATGGCCAGCTGAGTCATTGGCTGAAGGTGAGCGAGGCTTTGCGCAAGGCGGCGGGCGTGGCGGTCGGCGATACGGTTGCATTGGTGGTTCGACCGGTCGCGAGCGAGCCCGAACCCGAGGTGCCGCCCGACCTCAGGCAGGCACTGGATGCGCATCCGGACGCGCAGGCCACCTGGGCCGACACCACGGTCGTGGCGCGCCTGGACTGGGTCCACTGGGTGGAGTCGGCCAAGCAGGCCAGGACGCGTGCGCGCCGGGTCGCCAACGCCTGCGACATGCTGGCGTCGGGCAAGCGGCGGGTTTGCTGTTTCGACCAGTCCGGCTATTACAGCAAGAGCTTGAGCGCGCCCAAGACGGCGGGTTGACACCCGGGAGCGTGCGCGTCAGCTCGACGGCGTCCAATGGCGCAGGGCATAGCCGCTCAGGATTCGCTCCACGGCCTTGGGCTTCTCCAGTTCCGGTACGTGCCCGCAGCCGTTGATGACGGTGACGCTGATGCTCGGCGCATTGACCAGACCGTTGCGCAGGTTGTCGAGCGCGGACGGATCGACCACGCGATCGTCTGCGCACCAGATGGCCAGCACCGGCATGGTCAGCTGGTCCAGGCGTGAATCGAGAATGCCGTACTGATCGGGTTGGCGCAGGCGATCGAATACGCGTTGCAGAAAATCGCGGTTGGCCTGGTTGCGATCGGCAAGCACGTCGATGAAGCGTCCCGGCAACTCCGGCGGCTGGTCGAACAGCAACTTGGCCATGCGTTCGTAGCCGGCACGATCATCGAAGATCAGCGGATTGTTGCCGGCCAGAGCGGCCTTGGCGAAGGCATTTTCCTTGAATTTCAGGCCGAAACTGTCCATCAGCACCAGACTGCCCACGGCGTCCGGATGCTCGGATGCATAATACCCGGCGATCGCGCCACCCATGGAGTGACCGACCAGCATTTCGTGCTTGAGCCCCAGGGTGTGCAAAAACGCGTACAGGCGTTCGGCCTGCGCCGGGATGCCATATCGCGCATCCTTCAAACGCGTGGAATCGCCCCAGCCGGGCAGGTCCGG
>DASSKC010000158.1:0-5936 GCA_035690885.1 Oleiagrimonas sp.
CAGAATAACCGCAAGGGCTAGCGGATACAAGCGCGTCGGGCAGCGTGTCCGGCGCAAAGGCTGACTTGTCGGCACGGGCTTGGCACAATCACCCTTCACCCCAAGGTATCTCGGCATGTCCTATCAGGTTCTAGCGCGCAAATGGCGGCCACGGCGGTTTGCCGAGCTGGTTGGCCAGGAGCATGTGGTGCGGGCGCTTTCCAATGCGTTGGACAGCGGCCGGACCCATCATGCCTACCTGTTCACCGGTACGCGCGGCGTCGGCAAGACGACCATCGCGCGCATTTTCGCCAAATCGCTCAATTGCGAGCAGGGCACGTCGGCCGAGCCCTGCGGCAAGTGTTCGGTGTGCGAGGCGGTCGATTCCGGGCGTTTCGTCGATCTGCTGGAGATCGACGCGGCCAGCAATACCGGCGTCGACAATGTGCGCGACGTGATCGAAAACGCGCAATACGCGCCCACGCGCGGCCGTTACAAGGTGTATCTGGTCGATGAGGTGCACATGCTGTCCAAGGGGGCTTTCAACGCACTCCTGAAGACACTGGAAGAACCGCCGCCGCACGTGAAGTTCCTGCTCGCCACCACCGATCCGGAAAAATTGCCGGCCACGGTGTTGTCGCGTTGTCTGCGCTTCAGCCTCAAGCGGCTGCTGCCCGAGCAGATCAGCGGTCAGATGCGACGCATCCTCGATGCCGAAGGTATCGAGTATGAAGACGAGGCACTGGTGGAGCTGGCGCGAGCCGCCGATGGCTCCGTGCGTGACGGCCTTTCGTTGCTGGACCAGGCTTTGGCCTATGCTGGCGGCGCGCTGAGCGTGGCCGAGACCCGCGCCATGCTGGGCACGGTCGAGCGCAGCCGGTTGCTGGCGTTGCTGGAAGCCCTGGCGTCCGGCGATGGCAAGGCGCTGATGGACGAATGCGAGCGCATTGCCTCTTTCTCGCCCGATTTTGCCGGGGTGCTGGAAGAACTGGCCACGCTCCTGCATCGCGTGCAGTTGCACCAGCTGGTGCCGGGTTTTCACGACGACCAGGCCGATGCCGAGGCGCTGGCGAGCGTATCCACGGCCATGGGTGCCGAGGACGTGCAATTGGCCTACCAGTTGGCCATTGCCGGGCGTCGTGATCTGGGCCTGGCCCCGGATGCGCGGACCGGTTTCGAGATGACGCTGCTGCGCATGCTGGCTTTTCAACCGTTGCGCGGGACGGCGGCGGGTAGCGCGCCATCGTCGGCTCCGGCTCCGGCTCCGGCGACAAGTCGCGACGCAGCAGCTGGCGGCACGCAAGGTGCCGCACCGCGCTCGCCAACGCGACCGTCCGCGCCGCCTCCAGCGCCGCGTGCTGCCGAGCCTGCTGCAGTTCGGACGCCGCCCGTGGCGACAGCGCACACTCCGGCATCTGTTGCCGCACCCGCACCCGCTCCAGCGCCACCGGTGCTGGACGCCAACGGGCTGCCCGACTGGGCCGCATTGATCAAGCAGGCCGGTTTGAGCGGCCCCATCCGCGAATTGGCGGTCAACGCCACGTTGCGTTCCTTGCAGGACGGCAAGTTGACGCTGGCTCTGGAGCCGCGCCACGCCAACCTGGCGGTCGAGCCGATGACCGGCCAGATGCAGGACAAGCTTGCCGCCGTGCTGGGTCACCCGGTCAAGTTGCACTTCGTCAATGCCGAGGCCGGCATGCAGACGCCGGCGGCGCGCCAGCGCGCCGAACGCGACCAACGTCAGGCCGACGCCGAGCGCGCCATCGATGAGGATCCACTGGTGCAATCTCTGGTGCGCGACTTCGGCGCCAGCGTGGTGCCACAATCGGTGCGACCCAATTCAACCCCTACCCCGGAGCACAACCCATGAAAGGCCAGATCGGACAACTGATGCAGCAAGCCCAGCGCATGCAGGAGCAGATGAAGGAAGCGCAGGAGGAGATCGCGAAAATGGAAGTGACCGGCAGCGCCGGCGGCGGCATGGTCAACGTGACCATGACCGGTGCGCACGAGGTGCGGCGCGTGCAGATCGATCGCTCGCTGTTCGCCGACGATCCCGAGATGGCCGAAGACCTGGTCGCGGCAGCCGTCAACGATGCCGTCAACAAGGTGTCCACGGCCAGCAAGGAAAAGATGGGTGGCCTGACTGCCGGCATGAATTTGCCGCCGGGCATGTCGCTGCCGTTTTAGGCTTTTCGGGACTCGGGACTTGTCAAAGCCGAGGCACGCCAGTTCGGCTTCCGAATAATCACACCTGCGGTAGGAGCGGCGGAAGCCGCGATAGGGCGTGCCCGCACGGTTATTGCCTTGCGGCACTGCTGTCCAATCGCGGCTTCCGCCGCTCCTACCGTTGTTTTGAACGAGCAGGGGTGGGTTATTCGAGGCCCGCTCCCGTATCATCCCGAACACTCGCGCTTTTTTCACTCCCCATTCCAGCACCCAATGCCCGGTTCCAAACTCCTCGACGAACTCATGGACGCCCTGCGCTGCCTGCCCGGGGTCGGTGCCAAGAGTGCGCAGCGCATGGCTTTTCATCTGCTTGAGCGCGAGCGCGCTGGCGGGCAGCGTCTGGCGGCGGCGCTGGAGGCGGCCATGCAGCACATCGGCAACTGCTCGCGTTGCCGCAATTTCAGCGAGGACCCGGTGTGTGCGCTGTGCGCCAGTTCCACGCGTGACGCGGCCGTGTTGTGCGTGGTCGAATCGCCATCGGATCTGGCCGCCATCGAGCAGGCCACGGACTATCGCGGCCACTACTTCGTGTTGCTGGGGCACTTGTCGCCACTCGATGGCATGGGCCCGGCCGAGCTCGGCATGGACCTGTTGAGCCGACGCCTGGACGAGGGCGATGTCGAGGAAATGATCATCGCCACCAACTCCACGGTGGAGGGGCAGGCCACCGCGCACTATCTGGCGCAAATGGCAGAGAGCGCCGGCGTGCGCGCCACGCACCTGGCGCAGGGCGTGCCCCTCGGCGGCGAGCTGGAGTACGTCGACCGCTCCACCCTCGCACACGCCTTCGGCAGCCGGCAGTCGGTTTAGCGCACGTCGGCATGTGTCACGCCAATCGGACCGCGGACATTCTGTCCGCACAACCGAGCCACTCACGCCATGCGGACGAGGACGCCCGCGGTCCGCGCAGCCTGGTTGCGTTCGTGATGTGATCGCATCACGATACTGAGGATATCGTTCTCAGCCTGGGGTCATTGATGCGCACGCAAGACACTTCGCCGGATGCCGGAGCGGGCAGTAGTGGTTATCGTCAGGAGCTGGAGCGCTCGCTGAGCCTGCGTCACCTGCTGGTTTACGGCATGGTGTTTCTGGTGCCGATCGCGCCGATGGCGGTGTACGGTTTTGTTGCCCACGACAGCTACGGCATGGTGCCGTTGGTGTATCTGGTTGGCGTCATCGCGATGCTGTTCACGGCACTGAGCTACAAGCAGCTCAGTGGCGAGTTTCCGCTGGCCGGCTCGGTGTATTCGTATGTGCGCCGTGGCCTGCATCCGTATCTCGGCTTCATCGCCGGCTGGATGATCCTGGCCGATTACCTGCTGTTGCCGGCGCTTGCGTATCTGTTGTCGGCGACGTGGTTGCACGGCTTGATACCGGGCATCCCCGCGTTCGTGTGGGTGTTCGTGTTTGCCATCGTCAACACGGTCACCAACATCTTCGGCATCCGTTTCCAGGCGCGCAGCAACTTCGTGTTGCTGGGCCTGGAGTTGCTGATACTGGCGATTTTCCTCGGCGTGGCGATCAATTTCGTGTTCATCCAGGGCCACGGTGCCGGTGGCTGGTCGATCAAGCCGTGGTTCCAGCCCGAGCATTTCAACTGGAGCTTCGTGGCGGCAGCGACCTCGGTGGCGGTGCTCAGTTTTCTCGGTTTCGATGCCATCAGCACGCTGGCCGAGGAAGTCAAGAACCCGCGCAAGACGGTCGGGACCGCCACCGTGCTGGCGCTGGTGTTGCTGGGCGGGATATTCATGTTCGAGACCTACATCGCTGCGTTGGCGCACCCGGATTACACCACGCTGGACGAGGCCACCGCGTTCTTCCAGATCGGGCGCGAGATCGGCGGGCAGTGGTTGTATGCGTTGCTGATCATCGTCAACGTGATTGCCGTGGGCCTGGCCAATTCGCTGGCCGCGCAGTCGGCCATTTCGCGTGTGTTGTATTCAATGGGACGGGACCGGATCCTGCCGTATTCGTCGTTCCTGTCGCGGATCAATCCGCGCTTCAAGACGCCGGTGAACGCGATTGTGCTGGTGTCGGTGTTGTCGGTGGTGCTCGCGCTGACGGTGTCGGAGGAGACCTTGATCACGCTGGTCAACTTTGGCGCGCTGACCGCGTTCATGCTGCTCAACATCACCGTGTTCGTGTATTTCTACGTCAAGAAACGACACCATCGCGGCGTGTTCCGCTACCTGTTGTTTCCGCTCGCCGGCCTGGTGATCGTGGCGTTCGTGTGGTCCGGTTTCAGTCGCATCACCTTCATGTTCGGCGGCGCGTGGCTGGTCATCGGCTTGATCCTGGGTGCGTTGAAGGGGCGTCAGGCGGCGTCGTTCGAAGGCTTGTGAGGTACCGGGAATCCCGCGGAGCGGCGGGATTTTTCTTGGTCTGAAATGTTATTTGAATATCTTTTGACATCAAAATGTTAGTATTGTAACAATGCAATCCTGAACTGTTCCAGCAAACCATCTCCGGGGGAGAAGTGTGATGAGGACCAGGATTCTGCCGTATTGCATTGCCGTGGCCGTTGCCGGTAGCGCGCTGTTTTCGACCGGCGTGGCCGCGTGGCCGAGCGCGCCGGATACCGGCGCACAGTCGAGCGACACAAGCCAGTCGCAGCTACCGGCGTCAGCCAGTTCGTCGCCGCCGTCGGCGCAGCTGGGCACCATCATCGTCACCGCCAACAAGCGCAGTCAGGCGCTCGAGGATGTGCCGATGGCGGTCACGGCGTTGCCCGGCTACCAGCTCGATCGCGCCAGCGCTTTCAGTTTTTCCGATTACGCCAGCCGGGTGCCGGGCCTGAACCTCATTTCCAGTGGCGAGGGCCACACCCAGCTGGTGCTGCGCGGCGTGACCTCGGGCAGCACGCAGCCGAACGCAACGGTCGGTACCTACATCGATGGCGTGCCGTACGGGTCGAGCACGGTGTATGCCCTGGGCAGCATCCTGACGCCGGACATCGACCCGGCCGATCTCAAGCGGATCGAGGTGCTGCGCGGTCCGCAGGGCACCTTGTACGGCTCCAACACTCTGGGCGGCCTGATCAAGTTCGTGACCACGCCACCCGATACCAGTCACGCCGCGGCGCGCGTGAAAGTGGGGTACCGCAGCATCGAGGGCGGTGGTGCGGGATTCGCTACCCACGCCATGGTCAACGTGCCGTTGAAGAAGGACGAGCTGGGTCTGCGCGTCAACGCCTATCATCGCGATGATCCCGGTTACATCGACAACGTTGCCACCGGACAATCGGACGTCAATCAGGCGGATGTCGATGGTGCGCGGGCACAGTTGCTGTGGACGCCATCGGATGCGTTCTCGGCGCGCTTGTGGGCGCTGGCACAAAACCTCGACAGCGACGGTCTGGCCAACCAGGGCGTGGACGTGAGTGCGGGGACCCTGAAACCGATTTACGGCGATCTCAAGCGCAGCCATCCCCCGAGTACGGGCCTGTTCAAGCTCAAGTACCGGCTCTACGCCTTGTCGCTCAATGCCGATCTGGGTTGGGCATCGCTGGTGTCGGTGAGCAGCTACAGCACGTTGCGCATGAACATGGTCAAGGATGTGACCACGGCATTCGGGCCGATTCTGGGGCCGGCCCTGGGTGTGCCCGGTGCCGGGTTCTCGTTGCACAAGCCGGTGTCGATGGACAAGTACACGCAGGAATTGCGCCTGCAATCGAGTGGCGAGCGCGAGGTGGAGTGGCGCGCCGGTATCTACTACACCCATGAGCGCAG
>DASSKC010000159.1:0-7271 GCA_035690885.1 Oleiagrimonas sp.
CATGATCTCGAACG
The DNA here is from genome assembly GCA_035690885.1 of Oleiagrimonas sp. Lineage (GTDB taxonomy): Bacteria > Pseudomonadota > Gammaproteobacteria > Xanthomonadales > Rhodanobacteraceae > Oleiagrimonas. The sequence goes on from DASSKC010000159.1 coordinate 15, forward strand.
TGCCGATCGGCGCGTTGAACTGCTTGCGTTCGCGCACATAGGGCAGGGTGATGTCCAGCGCTGCCTGCATCAGGCCGATCGGGCCACCGGACAGCACCAGACGCTCCGTGTCCAGCCCGCTCATCAACACGCGGACGCCTTCGTTGACCTGACCGACCACGTTCCCGGCCGGGATCTCGCAATCCTCGAACACCAGCTCGCAGGTGTTGGAGCCGCGCATGCCGAGCTTGTCCAGCTTTTGCGCGGTGGAAAATCCCGGCATGCCTTTCTCGACGATGAAGGCGGTCATGCAGCGGCTGCCGGCGGCGCGCGGCGCCGTGCGCATGTACACCAGCAGCACGTCGGCACCCGGACCGTTGGTGATCCACATCTTGGAGCCGTTGGCGACCCACACGTCGCCCTTTTTTTCGGCCTTGCAGGTCATCGAACCGACCACGTCCGAGCCGGCACCCGGCTCGCTCATCGCCAGCGCGCCGACGTACTCTCCCGAGCACAGTCCGGGCATGTATTTCTCGCGCTGAGCATCGTTGCCGTTGTGGAAAATGTTGTTGACGCACAGGTTGGAATGCGCGCCGTAGGACAAGCCGATCGAACCGGATGCGCGGGAGATTTCCTCCATTGCCACCAGGTGGGCAAGAAAGCCCATGTCGGAACCACCGAACTGATCCGATACCGTGATGCCGAGCAAGCCCATGTCGCCCATCTTGCGCCACAGATCTTCCGGGAAAGCGTTGTCCTGGTCGATGGCGGCCGCACGCGGCGCAATTTCCTTTTCCGCAAAGGCACGCACGCTGTCGCGCAAAAGGTCGATATCGTCGCCGAGAGAGAAGGGGCGCATGGATTGAAAGCCGCGAATGGGAACAGGGAAGACAGCTTAAGGGAAATCCGGCGTGCCTGCCGGTCATTCCCGATTCTGCATTCCCCATTCCCCGCCTTTGTTACTGCCCGCGCATGCGCCCCGCAAAATGCGTGGCGCGGCCCATGTTGGGCAGCTTGATCTTGCCGATGGCGCTGATGCGCTCCTCGGCCATGCGGTCGGCGGCTTTCCAGGTCGGGATGCCGTCGCGCTCGGCGATCTCGAAGATGCGCCCCAGGTTGTAGTAGATGGTGCGCATCATGCGCATCGCGCGTTCGCGGTTGTAACCGTCGATTTCCAGCGACACGTTCATCACGCCGCCGGCGTTGACCGCGTAATCGGGCGCGTACAACACGCCGCGGCGCGCCAGCTCGTCGCCGATGCCGTCGTTGGCCAGCTGGTTGTTGGCCGGGCCGCAGATGATCTTGGCCTTGATGCGGTCGATGGTGTCCTCGTTGACCGTGCCGCCGAGTGCGCAGGGGCTGTAGACATCGGCGTCGACGTCGTAGATCTCGTCCAGACCCACCGCCTCGCAACCGAGCTCGTCCACGCACCGCTGCACGACATCCTTGTTGATGTCGGTCACGAACACTTTGGCACCCTGTTCGCGCAGCAGCTTGATGAACTCGCTGCCGACATGGCCGGCACCCTGCACGGCAAAGCTGTATTTGCCGACATCCTCGTTGCCATGCTTGTGCTGCAGCGTGGCCATGACGCCCTGCAGGGCGCCGAAGGCCGTGAACGGCGAGGGGTTGCCGGAGCCGCCGTGGACCTGATGCACACCGGTGACGTACTCGGTCTCGCGATACACGTACTCCATGTCGTTGACGTCGATGCCGACATCCTCGGCGGTGATGTAGCGACCATTGAGCGAGTTGATGTAGCGACCGAAGGCACGGAACAGCGCCTCGGACTTGTCGGTGGCCGGGTCCCCGATGATCACCGCCTTGCCGCCACCCAGGTTCAGGCCGGCCACGGCGTTCTTGTAGGTCATGCTGCGCGACAGTCGCAGCACGTCATTGAGCGCGTCCTGCTCGGTCTTGTACGGCCACATGCGCAAACCGCCCAGGGCCGGGCCGAGGACGGTGTTGTGGATGGCGATGATGGCCTTCAGGCCGGCGTCCTTGTTCTGGCAGAACACCACTTCCTCGTGGTCGGTGACAGCAATGGTATCGAAGATCATCGGAAACGGACTCCGTGGTTTGATTTGTCACTGAGCGCTAAACGCAGCGCCCCAGCAGGGCTGGGGCGGGGGTGTAAAGCGCGTAGTCTAGTACCACGGAGGGGGGCGTGCCATGCGGTGCGCTGTCTTGGCCGTGGTCAGTCGTCGTCATGTTCGCGGTGGTGCCGCCAATGGCGGCCGTGGTCCCGGTCGTGGTGACGACGGTGGTGGCCGCGCCAGCGGTGATGGCGCCATTGGCGATGCCGCCAGTGACGCGGCGCGCGTTGCCAGTAACCGACGTGGAAGCGCCACAACCCGCCATGACGCACCCAGCGGGGCCGCACGTAGCGATAACCGACGCGACGCCGGTGCCAACGGCCGTGCATCCACACGTAGCGACCGGCGCGTCGATGCCAGTAGCCCGGAATCCAGACAAATCCGGCACGCGGGGCCGGTACCACCTCGTATAACGGCGCGGGCGGCGCCACGCCGATACCGATGCCGATGCTCAGGTGACTGCCGGCGTGAGCCGGAGAGATGCCGAAACCCGCGCCCAGCGCCAGCCCCAGTCCTGCGCAAACCGCCAGTTTGCCGATGACGTTCATGCTTGCTCCCATGCGTGATCCTGAAGCTGATAACGCCGGGGGTCATCGGCCTGTTGACCGAACAGCGGATGACGTTCAGCAACCGTTCGCGCAGGTGAACAGGTTGCCTACATGTGGCAGTTCGGCGTGTGTCCCGAAGCACGCGCCTTGTGGTAGACGGGCATCAGCCTTTGTGCGCCGCGTTTCATGGCGGCAATGCGAGAGCCGGGCGACGGATGGGTGGACAGGAACGGCGGCGGGGCGTTGCCCGGTTGCGCGTCCATTTTTTTCCACAGCTTGACCGCGGCGCGAGGATCGAACCCGGCCCGGGCCATGTAGCGCTGTCCGAGCGTGTCGGCCTCGGCCTCCTGCGTGCGCGAGAACGGCAGCAAAATGCCGACCTGCGTGCCCATGCCGAGCAGGGCCTGGGTCATGCCCGGATCCACACCCTGGCTGGCCCCGTAGGCGCTGGCCAGCGCCACGCCGAGCTTGGCCGCCATGTGGTCGGACACGCGTTCAGCGCCGTGGTGCGCGACCACGTGCGAAAGTTCGTGCCCGAGCACGACCGCCAGCTGATCAGGAGTGGTGGCCACGTCGAACATGCCTTCGTTGACGCCGATGCGACCGCCCGGAAGAGCAAAGGCATTGGCGCTCTTGTCGTCGATGATCTGCACTTCCCATTTCATCTGGTTCCACGGCGGCGGCAGCACGCTGATCAATGCATGGGCCACGCAGGTGGCGTAGGCGCGCTCGCGCGGCTTGTCGGCAAATTTGCCGGCCTGGCGCATGTCGTTGAACGAGGCGATGCCCATCTGTCGCACCTGGGCCGGCGAAACCAGCATCAGCTGGCTGCGGCCCGTGGGCGAAGTGGCGCACGCGCCCAGCAGTGCCATCAGCGCGCAGGCTGTGAGGATGCGGGTGAATTTCACGATGGTCCCTCCTTCCGTATGAGCGTGACGAGCTTAGCCCACTGACACCCAATGCACGTTGAGTACACGTCGAGCACTGCATCGGATGTCATCAGTGTGAATGCAATTGTTTGGTTATCAACCGGATACGGTGCAAACATCCATTCATGTGAGGATACCCGCATGCGTCGGCACCGAGTATCCACCGCGTCCGCGATACAATAACCATATTGCATTAGCGCACTTGGAGACTCCATTGAGTACGCCCGCCAAACACGTTTCCGCCAGCCCCGCACCGGCGACAGCCACACCCCTGCGTTTCGTCACCGCCGCCAGCCTGTTCGACGGCCATGACGCGGCCATCAATATCATGCGTCGCATCATCCAGGACCAGGGTGCGGAGGTCATTCATCTGGGCCACAACCGCTCGGTGGAGGACGTGGTGCGCGCGGCGCTGCAGGAGGATGCGGACGCCATCGCCATCAGCTCCTATCAGGGCGGTCATGTCGAGTACTTCAAGTACATGGTCGACATGCTCAAAGAGCACAACGCCAGCCACATTCGCGTGTTCGGCGGCGGCGGCGGCACCATCACGCCGGAAGAAATCGCCGAGCTGCAGGATTACGGCGTCGAGCGCATTTACCATCCCAACGACGGCATGAAGCTGGGCCTGGTGGAGATGATCGAAGACGTGGTCAAGCGTGCCGGCGAAGCGCGCCAAGCCAAGCGTGAAGCCGAGGCCAAGGCGGTTGCCGAGCCCAAGTCGCTGGATGTGCACGACGAAATCAGCATCGGTCACATGTTGAGTGCGCTGGAAGACGAGCGCGTCGGCGAGGACGAGCTGGCTCGTTTGCGCAAGCAGTGGAACCTGGCCGGCAAGGGCACGCCCGTGGTCGGCATCACCGGTACCGGTGGTGCAGGCAAGTCCTCGGTGGTCGACGAGCTGCTTCTGCGCTACCTGCATGCGTTCCCGAAGATGCGCATTGCCGTGCTCGCCGTCGACCCCACACGGCGTCGCTCCGGTGGCGCCTTGCTGGGCGATCGCATCCGAATGAACAGCCTGCGCAGCCATCGCGTGTTCATGCGCTCGATGGCCACGCGCCAGCGCCATGTCGCCATCAACGACATGTTGCAAGACTGCATCAATTTTTTGCGCAGCCAGCCCTATGACCTGGTCATCGTCGAAACCGCCGGCATCGGCCAGTCCGACTCGGCCATCGTCGATCTGGTCGATTTCCCGATGTACGTGATGACCAGCGACTACGGCGCCGCCAGTCAGCTGGAAAAAATCGACATGGTCGATTTTGCCGACCTGGTCGTGCTCAACAAGTTCGACCGTCGCGGTGCCGAGGATGCCTTGCGCGACGTGCGCAAACAGTGGAAGCGCAACCACCAGGCCTGGGACATGGCCGACGACGACATCCCGGTCTATCCGACCATCGCTAGCCAGTTCAACGATCCGGGCGTGACCTGGATGTTTGTCAACATGTGCCGGCTGCTGCGTGAACGGGGTCAGAGTGCACTTTCGAGCACCAACTCCGAAGGCTCGCTGGCATCGCCCACGAAAGTGCACTCTGACCCCACTTCATGCGACTTCAACCCGGACATAGACACCTCGCTGAAGGAGCCGCGTGCGACGGTGCTGATTCCGGGCAAGCGCGTGCGCTACCTGGCGGAGATCGCCGAGCAGGGCAGGGGCATCAACGAGTCGATCGAGCACATGGCCATGGCCGCGCGCAAGGCCCAGCATTACTACGCGTCGTTGAAGGAACTGGACGATCCCGGGTTGCCGCGTGAGCTGGATCGCTACGCGGCCGCTGATACGACGGCGGATGACGTCGACGGTACCTTGAGCTTGCTGCGCCAACGCTACAACGAAGCGGTCAAGGAACTCACCGCCGACGCCATCCACCAGCTGCGCGAATGGCCCGAGCGCCGCCAGGCGGTCATGGACGAAGTCAACCAGTATCAGGTGCGTGGCAAGACCATCAAGGTCGACAACTATCGCGAGTCGCTCAGCCACCAGCAGATCCCCAAGATCGCGCCGCCGCAGACCGGTGATTGGGGCGAGCAGCTGCACTTTTTGATGCGCGAGAACCTGCCCGGCGCGTATCCGTACACCGCCGGCGTGTATCCGTATCGTCGCACTGGCGAAGACCCGATCCGCATGTTTGCCGGCGAAGGCACACCCGAGCGCACCAACCGCCGCTTCCATTACCTGTCGCTGGGTCAGCCCGCCGCGCGTTTGTCCACGGCGTTCGATTCGGTCACGCTGTACGGCGAAGACCCCGCCGAGCGCCCGGACATCTACGGCAAGGTCGGCAATTCCGGCGTCAACATCGCCACGCTCGACGACATGAAGAAGCTGTATTCGGGCTTCGACCTCAGCGCGCCGACCACCTCCGTGTCGATGACCATCAACGGCCCGGCACCGATGATCCTGGCCATGTTCATGAACACGGCCATCGACCAGAACGTCGAGCGTTATCTCAAGGAAGACGACAAGCGCTGGGCGGCCGCGCAAAAGAAGCTCGACGAGCTGTTTGCTGACCGCGAGCGCCCGCAATACCACGGCGATTTGCCCGAAGGCAGCGACGGCCTGGGCCTGGCCCTGCTCGGCGTGACCGGCGACCAACTGGTCGATGCCGACACCTACGCACGCATCAAGGCCGAGACGGTGAAAATCGTGCGTGGCACCGTGCAGGCCGACATCCTCAAGGAAGACCAGGCCCAGAACACCTGCATCTTCTCGACCGAATTTGCCCTGCGCATGATGGGCGACGTGCAGGAATACTTCGTCAACGAAGGCGTGCGCAATTTCTACTCGGTGTCGATCTCCGGTTATCACATCGCCGAGGCCGGAGCCAATCCGATCAGCCAGCTCGCCTTCACCTTGGCCAACGGTTTCACCATCGTCGAGTATTACCTTGCGCGCGGCATGGACATCAACGCCTTCGCGCCGAACTTGTCGTTCTTCTTCAGTAACGGCATGGACCCGGAATACACGGTCATCGGCCGCGTGGCCCGGCGCATCTGGTCGCGCGCCATGCGCGAGCGCTACGGCGCCAACACCCGCAGTCAGATGATGAAGTATCACATCCAGACCTCGGGCCGTTCGCTGCACGCGCAGGAAATCCAGTTCAACGACATCCGCACCACGCTGCAGGCGATGTATGCGTTGTTCGACAACTGCAACTCCTTGCACACCAACGCCTACGACGAGGCCATCACCACGCCGACCGAGGAATCGGTGCGCCGCGCCGTGGCCATCCAGATGATCATCAACAAGGAACTGGGCCTCAACTTCAACGAGAACCCATGGCAGGGCAGCTACGCCGTCGAGCGCCTGACCGATCTGGTCGAGGAAGCCGTGTACAAGGAGTTCGAATCCATCAGCGAACGCGGCGGCGTGCTCGGTGCGATGGACACCATGTACCAGCGCGGCAAGATCCAGGACGAATCGCTGTACTACGAGCACAAGAAGCACGACGGCAGCTTGCCGCTGGTCGGCGTCAACACCTTCAAGCCCAAGGACGGCGGCGGCGTGGTCACCGACATCGAGCTGATCCGCTCCACGCCGGAAGAAAAAGGCCAGCAGATCGAGAATGTGCAGGCGTTCGAGAAGGCACGCAATGAGCTCAAGCCCGACAGCCTCGACGTCCTGCAGCGCACCGCACGCGAACGCAAGAACGTGTTCGAGCAACTGATGCAGGCGGTCAAGTACAATTCGCTCGGCCAGATCAGCCA
>DASSKC010000160.1:0-3309 GCA_035690885.1 Oleiagrimonas sp.
ACGTTGCGCACGACCGTCGCCCGGTCCAACTCCTGATGACTCATCGTCAACACATCCCCGTCCACGGCCCCTCGCTTGGTGTTTGCCCAAAGGGGACACTTTAACTTTGGGCGAAGGGGACATTACGGCTTTGGGCTAACATGTTGTCAAGTTCACTTGACATTGCGAGGACGGGCGCTTACTGTCTGTGTCAAGCAAACTTGACACACTGTTCCACACACGGCCATCCATCATGACTGAAGCCATCGCCACCACCGCTCCCACCTATCGCCATTCCATGCTCGTGCTTGCACTGTGGGCATTGGGCGTGGGTGTTCCGCTTGCCGTCGCCGGCTGGTTGTTCTGGGAACCGCTGTGCTACATGGGAGGCGGCATCATCGCGGCCGGCGTTATCTGGCTGCTGTTGTTGCCGTTCACCAGCAGCGAGCCGATCAGTCCGGCCGCGCACCGGTTCTTTCGCGTGATTCTTCCGGCCATGGGCAGCTATTTTCTGGCCATGTTCGTGTTTGGTGTCGTCGCGCACCTGCCGCTGGCGTCCTGGGCCAACGCATTGATCGCGCTGTTGCCGGTGCTGCCGGTGGTGTGGCTCGTGTTCATGATGTGGCGCCTGATCCGTGACAGCGACGAATTGCATCGACGCATCGCGATGGAATCGCTGCTGATCACCAGCGGTGTGGTTGCCGTGTTGACCTTTGCTGCCGGCATGCTGGAAGCGGTCGGCATTTTGCAGTTGAGCGAGGGCTTGCTGTACGTGTTTCCGTTGATGTGCACGACCTACGGCATCGCCGGCTGGCGTTGTCAGCGCAAGTACGGTTTCAAGGGAATCTGCTGAGATGCGCGATCACGCCGGTTTTCGGGACCGTTCGCGGCGGTTTGGCCCGGTCTGTGTGCGCCATGAATGCATGGCGTGGATCACGGTGCCGGCAGCCGATTCGCGTTGTCGTCATACTGGATCGCACGGCGGTGCGCGGATGGTGGCGGCATGAACAACCGTCTGCGTCAATTGCGCGCCGAGCACGAGTGGTCGCAAGCGCGGCTGGGGGAAGAGCTGGGGGTGTCGCGGCAAACCGTCAATGCGATCGAAACCGGCAAGTACGACCCCAGTCTGCCGTTGGCATTCAGGATCGCGCGGGTGTTCTCGCTGCCGATCGAATCGATTTTTTCCGAGGAGTAACGCATGGCTTTCAAGAACCGGACCTGGTTGCGATTGCTGGTGCTGGTGGTCGTTGCCGCATTCCTGGTCTGGCAATGGTGGCGTTATCCGCCATCGTCACCACCGGATGCGTCCGCGGCCGCGCCGGCGTCGGCCATGACTGCCAGCGTGGCCGCAGCGACCTCCACAGCGACATGGCAGCGCGGTTCGCTGACCCTGCATCCATGCACGATCGGCGGTGCGGCCGAGGGCGGTCGCGGTGCCTCGGTCGAGGCCTGGTGCAAGCGTTTCGATGTGCCCGAGGACCGCAGTCATCCGCAGGGGCGACATATCCAGCTGCATCTGGCCGTCATCCGTGCCGAGTCGGAAAACCCGGTGTCGGACATGGTGGTGTTCCTGGCCGGCGGTCCCGGCGAGGCGGCCACGCACAAAGCCTTTCTCGTGGCGGCGTTTCCGAAGTTGCATCAGCATCATGATTTCCTGCTGCTGGATCAGCGGGGGACCGGCAAGTCCAATCCGCTGTCGTGCAAGACCGAGAGCGACGCCAAGGGCATGCCTGGCACATTCGACGCGGAGCAACTGCGGCGTCAGGCCAAGGCCTGCCTCGAGCAGGTGCAAAAGCGCGCCGATCCGCGCTTTTACACCACCACCGCAGCGGTCGCCGACCTCGAGGCCGTGCGCGAGGCGCTGGGTTCGCCAAAGTTCGATCTGATCGGCACCTCCTATGGCACGCGCATGGCATTGCAGTACCTGCGCGCGCATCCCGAAGGCGTGCGTTCGGTGGTGCTTGATTCGCCGGTGCCCAACCAGGTGGTGCTGGGTCAGGATTTTGCCCGCAGCCTGCAGGATGCGCTGGTCAAGGACTTCGCGTTGTGCACGAATGATCCAGCTTGCCGCAAGCGTTTCGGCGACCCGATGCATTCGCTCAAGCTGTTGCGGCACGCCCTGGCCGCCAATCCGCACATGGTCAACACCCGCAACCCGTGGAGTTACAAGCCCGAGAAGCAGGCACTGACCGCGCAAACCCTGGCCAGCGTGGTGCGCCTGTTTGCCTACTCGCGCGCCACCATCCAGTTGTTGCCGCTGACCATCGACGCGGCGGCGCATGGGGATGTCGGTCCGCTGCTCGGCCAGTACGCGCTGCTGAAGGAAAGCCTGTCGGGCAGACACCTGAACCAGGGCATGAACTGGTCGGTGATCTGCGCCGAGGATGCCGACATGATGCAGCCGCGCAAGGCCGATGCCGACACCTTGCTCGGCAACCGCATGGTCAAGACGTATGCCGCGATTTGTTCGGTGTGGCCAAGCGGGAAGCGGCCGGCCAACTTCCATCAGCCGGATACCAGCGACAAACCGGTGCTGATCCTGTCGGGGGCGCTGGATCCGGTGACGCCGCCGGCGTACGGGCAGATGGTCCTCAAGCATTTGGGCAACGCGCGGCAGATCGTGTTCAAGGGCCAGGCCCATGGCCTGATCACGGTCGGCTGCGCGCGCAACCTGATGAGTCAATTCATCCTCAGCGGCCAGTCCGACAAGCTCGATACGGCGTGCATGAAGCCGATGGCGCCGCCGGCACCCTTCATCAACTTCAACGGAGCGGCGCCATGATCGAGGCTCATGCACTCAGCAAACGCTTTGGCGACATCCAGGCACTGGACGGTGTCGACTTCACCGCCCGCGACGGCGAGATCACCGGCCTGCTTGGTCCCAACGGCGCGGGCAAGACCACCACGCTGCGGATCTTGTACACGCTGATGAATCCCGATGCCGGACAGGTGCGGGTCGATGGCATCGACGCGTTGGCCGACCCGCTGGCGGTACGCCGCCGGCTGGGTGTGTTGCCCGACGCGCGCGGCTTGTACAAGCACCTGACCGCACGCGAGAACATCGACTACTTCGCGCACCTGCACGGTCTGGCCAGCGAACAGATGCATGCGCGTCGCGAAGCGCTGGTCGACGCGCTGGACATGCGCGACGTGCTGGACCGGCGCACCGAAGGCTTCTCGCAGGGCCAGCGGGTCAAGACCGCGATCGCCCGTGCCCTCGTGCATGACCCGCGCAACGTCATCCTGGATGAACCCACCAATGGGTTGGACGTGATGGCCACGCGCGGCCTGCGCCGTTTCATGCGCGACCTGCGCGACGACGGACGCTGC
>DASSKC010000161.1:0-58149 GCA_035690885.1 Oleiagrimonas sp.
CGAGCAGTTGACCGGAGGGTGTCGGTTGGGTAAACGTGTCGTCTGATTTTTGTTTGCGGCCCGACCTCTGGACGGGCGCTCGATCGCCAGAGACTCTGCCATGACCGCCAAATCCGTCCCGCCTGCTGCCGGCATCGTGCCCGAAGGACCGCAATTCCTCGGCCATCCGCGCGGCTTGTTCGTGTTGTTTTTCGCCGAGATGTGGGAGCGCTTTTCGTACTACGGAATGCGCGCCATCCTCGTCTTCTACCTGCTGCAGCACTGGCTGTTTTCCGAGGACAAGGCCTATCTCATCTACGGCGCCTACACGGCGCTGGTCTTCATCACCCCGGTGGTCGGCGGTTATCTGGCTGACCGCTACATCGGCCAGCGCAAGGCGGTGCAGTTCGGCGCCATCCTGCTGGTGATCGGGCACGGCCTGATGGCCATCGAAGGCGATGGCGGTCAGGATTCGGCCGCATTGAACGTGTTCTGGCTGGCATTGGCCTTCATCATCATGGGCGTGGGCTTCTTGAAGGCCAACATCTCGGTCATCGTCGGCCAGTTGTATCGTCAGGGCGATGCGCGCCGCGACCCCGCGTTCACCATCTTCTACATGGGCATCAACCTGGGTGCCTTCATGGGCTCGCTGCTGGTCGGCTATCTGGGTACGGTGTACGGCTGGAGCTGGGGCTTCGGCGCCGCCGGCGTCGGCATGCTGCTGGGGCTGGTGGTGTTTGTCTGGGGCCGTTCGAGCCTGCTTGGCCACGGCGAGCCGCCGCATCCGCAGCGTTTGCAGCGCCGCGTTGCCGGCCTGAAAACCGAGTGGTGGATTTACCTGTGGGGCATCGTCGGCGTGGGCGTGGTCACCATGCTGGTGCAGTATCAAGGCGTGGTCGGCTGGTTGCTGGGGCTCGCCGGGCTGTGCGTGATCGTGTACTTGCTGCTCACGGCCGTGTCACGCTTGGAGAGGATCCAGCGCCACCGGATTTTTGCGGCCATGTTCCTGATCGGCCTGCAGCCGCTGTTCTGGGCCTTGTTCGAGCAGGCCGGGTCCTCGCTCAACGTGTATACCAAGGAGGAGGTCGACCGCGTGGTCTTCGGCTGGGAAGTGCCGGCGTCGATGTTCCAGTCCATCAACGCGTTCTACATCATGACGCTGGGGCCGGTGTTTGCGTGGCTGTGGATGTTTCTGGCGCGCCGTGGCTGGGAGCCGTCGACGCCGGCCAAATTCGGGCTGGGCCTGGTCCAGCTCGGTGCCGGTTTCCTGGTGCTGGTGGCCGGTGCCGCCTCGGTTGCCACCGGCAGTTTGACGCCGCTGGTGTTCATTTTCCTGATCTACATGCTGCACACCATGGGCGAGTTGTGTCTTTCGCCGGTGGGCTTGTCGGCGATGACCAAGTTGGCGCCGGTGTCCATGGTCAGCCTGTTGATGGGTACCTGGTTCCTGGCCAGCGCCGCCGGCAACTACATCGCCGGACTGGTGGCCCGCGCCACCGGCGGCGAGGCCGAGGCGGGCGCATTGGCCACCCCGGTGCTGGATGTCTATCAGCGCATCGGCTGGTTGGCGGTGGCCGTGGGTATCGGCGTGATCGTGGTGTCACCATGGGTTCGGCGACTGATGCACGAAGACGTCGATGGCGACGACGGTGGCCACCTGGCCGGTCAAGGCGAGATCGGCGAGCCGGACGCCGCCGGAATCCACACCGAGAGCGAGCGCGCTTCGTAGCGTGGCAGCGGCCGTGGAGACGGCACTCGGCACGATTGGCACGGAGATGATTGATGGTTGACCTGCAATCCGTGATCACCTGCCCGGCGTGTGGCGCGTCGCACCGCGAGGTCATGCCGACCAACGCATGCCAATGGTTTTACGAGTGCCGGTCGTGTCATGCCGTGCTCACGCCGCAGCCCGGCGACTGTTGCGTGTTTTGCTCGTACGGGACGGTCAAGTGTCCGCCGGTGCAGCAGGGCGATGCATGTTGCGGCGATGCCGACGAATGAGTCGGGCGGTGGCGAGGGTGGCCGGAGTCGGCGCGCGACGTTGTCGGTCTGTGCAGGTGCTTTTCTGGCCGGGGAATTGTTCGGTCAGGTTCAGGTAACTTAGTGTTTTGCAACCAAATCTTCGAATTGCGCGTGTGTGCCGTCAAATTTGGTTCAAGTTAACCGCGACGCGTGTAGAACAGTCGACGACAGGTTGCGCAACCCGCTTGAAGCGACGTTCCGCGGACCGGGTTTGACGATTCACAGCCCATCCATCGTGGCAGCGGTCACATCACGTGCCTGCCGTGTACTTCACCGGACCCCCGGTGCAGACCGCACGATGTTTGTACCTCGGGTTCGTACCGTCCATTTGCAGTGAGTCCGCATCGTTCACTGCGCCCGATACGGGAGACAAACCCATGTTGCATTCCAAATCCAAATTGTTGACTCCAATCGCTGCTGCGCTCGTGTTGGCGCTGGCTTCCGGGAGTGCGATGGCATACAACACGGACATGACGAATCAGTCCAGGCAGTCCGATACGGACGTGATGAGCCAGTCCGATCAATCCAAAACGGACGTGATGAACCAGTCCAGCTCGGACATGACGAACCAATCCAATTCGGACGTCTATCGCGAAGGCCAGATCTGGGCGACCTATGTGGTCAATCCGGCGCTGCAGTCGTACCAGATCAAGAGCGACGTGCAAGGCAGCAAGGTCACGCTGTCCGGCACCGTCGATACGAAGTACGACAAGCTGCTCGCCGGAACCATCGCGCAGCAGGTCAAGGGTATTTCCACGGTCGACAACCAGATCAAGGTCGATCCGACGCATGTCGTCGTGACGACGTTCATACCGGCCAACGTCTACGCGCAGCACGTGCAAAATGCCACGACCAGTGCGGAGATCAACTCGAAGCTGCTGTGGAATGAATATACCGACGGTCTGGATATCCGTGTCTCCACACACGGTGGCAAAGTCACCCTGACGGGCACGGCCGACACGGCCAAGGCCAAACAGCGTGCGCAGCAGATCGCGGCGAATACCGTCGGTGTCCACTCCGTGGACAACCGGATCACGGTCAACGGGACGTCTGCTGCCGACTCCAACTCAGCCAGCCAGGTCAGCGACGACTGGATCGCCGACAAGGTGAAGGCCAGCTACCGGTATACCAGCGGCATGAATGATGGCGCGATCGACGTCGACGTCAATAACGGCACGGTGTCGCTTTCGGGCGCCGTGGACTCGACCATGCAGCGGCAACGCGCCATTGCCATCGCGCAGCATATTCGCGGCGTCGATGCGGTCAATGCCGATGGAATCCAGGTGGTTTCCGGCGACATGACAAGCGACTGACTTCGACTGCAGCACGGTAAAACACGGCGAAGCGGGCTTGGCGGCATGCCGTCGGCATAGTTGCCCAGGCATTGCCATGGCACATGGTGTCGTCGCCAGCCCCTTGTTGTTTCCAACGGTGAACAATCCATCCACGCTGCACGGGCTTATCAAAGTCCGGTGACGGTCCTAGATTATCTGGCGTCCGGCGACAGGAGGTGTTGCAACCGACTTCCTTCGTCTTTCCGTTTCACCGTCCGGGTGCACTTGCCCGGCTCACGGAGTCTGCCATGAGTGCCGTCATCGATATCTTCAAGAAGCGCCGTACCCAATACGCCCTGGGCGATCAGTTGCCCATGAGCCGGGATGCGGTCAAGGAGCTGGTCCGCGAGGCCGTACGCGAGGCGCCATCGGCGTTCAACTCGCAAAGTTCGCGTGTGGTGATCCTGTTTGGCGAGGAGCATCGCAAGCTCTGGAACATCACCAGGGAAACCCTGCGCGCGATTGTGCCGGCGGAAAATTTCCCCGCCACCGATGCCAAGATCGACAGCTTCGCCGCTGGTGCCGGCACGGTGTTGTTTTTCGAGGACAAGGCGGTGATCCGCAAGCTGCAGGAAGACTTCCCGCTGTATGCCGACAAGTTCCCGGTGTTTTCCGACAATGCCGCCGGCATGGCGCAGTTTGCCGTATGGACCGCATTGGCCGGAGCCGATATCGGCGCCAGCCTGCAGCATTACCACCCGCTGATCGACGGTGAGGTGGCCAAGGCCTGGGGCCTGCCCGAAGACTGGCAGCTGTCGGCGCAGATGCCGTTCGGTTCGCACCAGAAGGAGATCGGCGCGAAGGAATACATGGACAACGACGCGCGCTTCCGTGTGTTTGGCTGAGTCGCGCCCGGATCATGCAACGGCCATGGGTGCGTCGGGACAGGAATGCCTTGCGGTGTTGCCGCAAGGCATTCCATCAACGCGACCGTGTAGGGAACCTCGAATAACCGCGTCACCCCAGCGTAGGCTGGGGTCCAGTGTCTTTATGCCTTTGACGCCAAAGACACTGGATGACATGCGGCTTCTGCCGCATGCCCTTCGGGCCATTCGCTGCGCGAATGTTTGCTTCGGCATCCTGCCTTCGCGATCCTGCTTTCGCAGGAATGACGGATAAATGGGTGGTTTTTCGAGCTTGCCTGTAGGGGCGGCGGAAGCCGCGATCGGCATGACCGTACAGGTGCACCCCCATCGCGGCTTCCGCCGCTCCTACAGCGATCAGCTCAGCCAGTTGAACGGGTCTTCGCTGCGCCCGGTCTGGATGGCCAGCAGGGCTTCGCGCAAGCGCTGGGTGTTGGGCCCGAGCTTGCCGTCGCCGACGGTCAACTCCTGGCCGTCATGCAGGAACGTGCCGACGCCGGCCATGACCGCGGCGGTGCCGGACAGGGCTGCTTCGCCGTCGGGGATCCAGTCCTTGATGTCCTGCACGGTGAAATCGCGTTCGATCACTTCGTAGCCGAGGTGTTTGGCGATGTTGATGACCGAGTCGCGGGTCACGCCGTGCAGGAACGAAGCATCCAGCGGCTTGGTCAGCAGCTGCTTGTCGTTGATCAGGAAAAAGTTGGAGGCGCCGGTTTCCTGCACGTCGCCGTTGGGGCAGAACAGGACCTGGTCGGCGCCGTGGTTTTTGCGTGCGCCGACCACGTGACGCATGGCAGCGGCGTAGTTGCCGCCGGTCTTGGCCTGGCCGAAGCCGGGCGTGCTGCGCATCTGCTTGTCTTCGATCAGGATCTTGAGCGGACGCGCGCCACCGGAGAAGTAGTCGCCGACCGGCGAGGCCAGCATGTACAGCAGCGCTTCCGTGGATGGACGACCGGCGGCGCCGATGTTGGCTTCGGTGCCGATCAGGGTGGGGCGCAGGTACAGCGCGCCGGGCGGCTCGGGAACGTCGGCCCTGGCGCTTTCGACCACGTCGCGGATCATGCGCTCGACGACGTCGGCCGGTGGCAGCGGCAGGCACAACAGCTCGGCGCTGTTGGCAAAGCGCGCCACATGGCGGTCGATGCGGAAGATGCGCACGTCGCCATCGGGCATGCGGAAGGCTTTCATGCCTTCGAAGCACTCGCTGCCGTAGTGCAGCACGTGCGCGGCCGGGTGCAGGCTCAGCGGCGCCACCGGCACCAGCTCCGGCTGCGACCACTGCCCGTCACTGTAGCGGGCGAGCGTCATCCGTTCTGAAAACACGGAGCCGAACGGTGCGGCTGTCTTGTTCTGGGCCATAAAGCGCATGTCCTCATTGGTAGGCATCGAAACGCGGGTCGTGTGGCGGGCAGCGGTTCGGGGACCCTGCGCCAACCTGCGTATCATAGCCGCTTCATGCGGGCCGTTGCCTGCTTTCGGGTGTGTCAGCGGTGAGCCTTGGTCTTGTCAGCCGGCCAGCGGCAATCCGCGCAAATCCACGCCGTTGCGGTCGACACCGAGTACGGAACCTTGCTGATACCAGTCGCCAAGCACGATGCGTTGGGCAGGCTGGTCGTGCAGGGTGAAGTCGTGGATCGCCGGGCGGTGGGTGTGGCCGTGGATGAGGCGGGTGACACCGGCATCGTGCATCGCCGTTTCCACCGCGGTCTGGTTGACGTCCATGATGGTTTCGTCGGTGCTGCCGGTGTGGTCGCGGCTCTCGGTGCGTGATTGGGTAGCCAGGGCGCGGCGTGCTTGCAAGGGCGTGGCCAGCACCTGGGCTTTCCATTCGGGCGTACGCACTTGGGCGCGCACTTTCTGGTAGACGGTGTCGTCGGTGCACAGCGTGTCGCCGTGCATCAGCAGCGTGGGCGTGCCTTCGATGTCGTGGACCACGGCATCGTCCGTGATCAGGTGCATGCCGGCGCGCTCGGCAAACGCCGGGCCGAGCAGGAAATCGCGGTTGCCGTGCATGAAGTACACCGGCACGCCGCTGGCGGACAACGCGTGGGTGGCGGCGGCGATGCGCGCGGGCAGCTCGGCGTCGTCGTCATCGCCGATCCAGGCTTCGACCAGGTCGCCGAGGATGTACAAGGCATGCGCCGCACGGACCTCGGCGCTGGCGAGGTAATCCTCGAACAGGCGCGTGATTTGCGGTCGGCTGTCGTCCAGGTGCAGGTCGGCGATGAACAACGTGGTCATGTGTCAGGGCGCCTTCGACTTGGATGCGTCGGACTTCTTGCTCGACTTGGGTGCCGGTGCGCTGGATGCACTGGCCGGCGCGCTGCTGGCGACGGCAGGCTTGTTCGCCCCGACCACCGCGGCGTTCTTGATGACCACCAGCGGCTCGGGCACGTCGCCGGCGAACGGGCCTTGTGCGTGCGTGGGCAGGCTGCCGATCTTGTCGACCACGTCCATGCCCTTGATGACCTTGCCGAACACGGTATAGCCCCAGGTCTGGCCGCTTTTGTCGTTGATGTAGTCCAGACGCCGGTTGTCGACGAGGTTGATGAAAAACTGCGAGGTGCCCGAGTCGGGGTCCGCGCCGCGGGCCACGGCGACGGTGCCGCGCAGGTTGCTCAGGCCGTTGTCGGACTCGGCGGGGACCGGGTCGCGGGTGCGCTTTTGCACCAGTTGACGGTTGTAGATGCCGCCCTGGATCAGGTAGCCCTCGATGACGCGATGGAACACGGTGCCGTCATAAAAGCCCGACTTCACGTATTGCATGAAGTTGGCCACGCTCTTGGGCGACTTGTTCGGAAACAACTCGATGGTGATGTCGCCTTCGCTGGTGTGCAGCACCACCTTGGGCAGCGGCGCCTGGGCTTTTGCCGCGGTGCTGGCCGTGGCCGGCGCCTGGGGTGTGTCGGCCAGGGCGCCGCCCGGCGGCGCGAGGGTCAGCAGCAGGAGGGGCAGCAGGAATCGTTTCAGCATCGCGGGATGGATTGGCGGCTCGAAAGGGGATGATACGCAAACGCGGGCGCGCATGCGTCGAAAATCGTGGCTCAGCCGGTGCGCCCGGCACCGCCGCGGCGGTCGCGCGTGCGGATGTGGCGTTTTTGCAGTTCCATCAGGATCGGCCGCAGCTGGTTGACGTCGGCCTGGATGCGGGCGCGCTGGTAGTAGTTGAGATCCTTGTTGTCGAGGATGCGCTTGAGCTGTTCCATGGCATCGAACGGGCGTCCGGCCAGGTAGCTGGCGTTGGCCCAGGCCTCGGCGGCATCCACCTTGTGCCCGGCGATTTCGCTGGCGCGCGCGTAGGTCTGGAACATCTGTGGCCCGGTTTCGTTGTCGAGCAACGGCTTGAGCAGTGCGGTGGCCTGGCGCGCGTGGGCTTCGGACTTGTTGCCGATCAGGGCCTTGCTGTAGGCGATCACGATGGCGCGATTGTGCGGCGCGCCGGCGTTCAAAGCGGCATACAGTTGCAGTGCCTTGTGTGCCTGTCCGTCCTGATCCAGGGCGCCGGCCATGGCCAGGCGCATGGGCAGGTTGGACGGGTATTTGGCCAGCAGCGGCTTGAGTTGCGCGATGGCCTTGTCGCCTTGATGGTCGCGCGTCAGCGCCAGCGCGTAGGCGTAGACCGTGGCCGGCGTCTTGAAACCCTTGCGATGCATGTGGTTGCGGTAGTACTTGACCGCCCAGTCCGGATCGTGGCTGAGGACGCGCACGCGTTCGCGCATCAGCGCATACAGCGTCGGGTCACCGTCGCCGGTCTGGCTGGTGGCGGTCAGCTCGGCGGGGTCGTTGACGTAGCGGATCGGGGCCGTGGTCTTGCGCCATTGCTCGAGACTGATCGGCGGAACCTTGTTGTTTTCGTACTCGGCCTTGAGCGCGCCCGCGCGGGCCTTGGAATCGGCAATGCGATTGAGCGTGACCGGATGGGTCTTGAGCAGGGCCGGGATGCTGCCGTTGCTGCCGACGGTGTTCTCCATGCGCTGGAAAAAACTTGCCATGGCGTCGGGGTTGTAGCCCGACGCCGCCAGGGTCTGGATGCCGATGCGGTCGGCCTCGACCTCGTCCTTGCGCGTGAAGTTGATCTTGCGTTGCTGGATAAGGCCCATGCCGGCGGCCAGCACGCCCATCGCGGTGTCGCTGCCGCTGTGATAGCGGTTGTTGCCGTACACATAGCCTTGGTTGCCCTGCGCCGCGCTGGCGGCGATGGCGCCCAGCAGCACCAGTGCCATCAGTGGCAGGTCTTTCTTGGAGGCCTCGAAGGCGCGCTCGAGATGGTGCTGGGTGATGTGGCCGATTTCGTGCGCCATGACCGCGGCCAGCTCGCTTTCGCTGTGGGTCAGGTCGATCAGGCCGGCGTTGACGCCGATGTAGCCGCCGGGCGCGGCGAAGGCATTGATGACCGAGGTGTTGACGACGAAAAACGTGAACTGCTGTTGCGGGTTGTCGCTGTGTGCCACCAGCCGGTAACCGACGTCGTTGAGATAGTCGTGCACCAGCGGATCGTCCAGCACCAGATGCATGGAGCGCATCTTGTGCAGCATGTTGGCGCCGTACTGGCGGGCCTCGTGCGGTGACAGCATGGCCTGCGCCGAGCCGCCCAGATCGGGCAAGCGCACCGCATCCTGGGTGCTGGCGGCATGCGCCGCACCACCCCACCCGGCGGCGAAGGCGAGACTGGCGGCCAGCAATCCGGCAGTGAGGCGATGGGTCAGCATGGGGGCGATACAAAACAGGTTGAGTGGTATTTGGACCACGATACCTTAGCGAGGTTTCGCAAACTAGGAGCTTGGGCCGTAGGAACTGTTGAGGCGAAAAAGTGGCTGCGTGAGGACAGATTTTTGACGATTTGCCGGCCCATGGTGGTTCCATGGGTCAAAAAGCGGCGGAAATATGGACCGCGCAGACGCTTTTGCAGCCCGGCAGGTTTCTACGGTCCAAGCTCCTGGAAGTCCGACGCGCGCCCGGGCGGTTTTGGCTGTTCATGCTTGTGTCCGGCCACCGGTGCCCACATGTTGGCGTGAACCGCAAATTCAGGAGCCTGTCGTGCCGCACATCGAGATGTACACCACCCACGTGTGTCCCTACTGCGTGGCTGCCAAGAACCTGCTCAAGTCCAAGGACCTGACGTGGGAGGAGATTTTCGTGGACACCGATCCGTCCCAGCGCGAGCGCATGCTCGAGCGCAGCGCGGGTCGGCGCAGCGTGCCGCAGATCTTCGTAAACGATCACCACGTGGGCGGCTACGACGAGCTGGTCGCGGCCGACCGCAGCGGCGAGCTGGCGACCCTGCTTGAGGACGCTTCCTGACGGTCTTCCCCGGCCACATTCTGTGCGCTGGCGGGATCACGATATAATGGGCGGCTATTGTCTTTCATCTGGCGCGCCTGGTGCCGCCTCAAGGAGTAATTCATGAGCAAGACCATCGCCGTGATTCGCGGGGACGGCATCGGCCCGGAAATCATGACCGCCACGTTGCGCGTCCTGGACGCGCTCGAATGCGGATTCGACTATGACGACGTCGAGGCCGGTACCAGCGCGCTGGACGCGACCGGCGAGCTGCTGCCGCAGGCGACGCTGGACGCCATCGCCAAGCACGCCATTGCGCTCAAGAGCCCGTTGACCACGCCGATCGGCAAGGGATTCAGCTCGATCAACGTGCAGTTGCGCCGGCATTTCGACCTGTACGCCAACGTGCGCCCGGCGGTGAGCTTTCCCGGCACGCGTTCGCGCTACGACAACATCGACATCATCACCGTGCGCGAGAACACCGAGGGCGCGTACCTGGCCGAGGGCCAGACCATCTCCGAGGATGGCGAAACCGCGCAGTCGATGGTGCGCAACACCCGCACCGGCGCCACCCGCATCGTGCGCTACGCCTTCGACATGGCCGTGCAAAAGGGCCGCAAGAAAGTCACCGCCGTGCACAAGGCCAACATCATCAAGACCGCTTCGGGCCTGTTCCTGGATGTGGCGCGCGAGGTGGCCAAGGACTACCCGCAGATCGAATACAACGAGCTGATCGTCGACAACACCTGCATGCAGCTGGTGATGGACCCCGAGCAGTTCGACGTGATCGTCACCACCAATCTGTTCGGCGACATCCTGTCGGACCTGTGTGCCGGCCTGATCGGCGGCTTGGGCCTGGCCCCGGGCGCCAACATCGGCAAGGATGCGGCCATCTTCGAGGCCGTGCACGGTTCGGCACCGGACATCGCCGGCAAGGGCGTGGCCAATCCCTGCGCACTGCTGCTGGCGGCCGCGCAGATGCTCGACCACGTGGACATGGTCGACAAGGGCGACCGCCTGCGCAAGGCCGTCCGCGCCACCATCGAAGCCGGCGATCGCACCACGCCGGATCTCGGCGGCAGCGGCACCACCGACGGTTTCGCCGACGCCATCATCGAGCGCGTCACGGCCTGAGCCACGCGCCATCAAGCTTGCGAAAAAGCCGCGCTCCGTCGCGGCTTTTTCGTGTGCGCAGGGCAGGGGCAAAGTGTAGGTCGGGTTGGCTTCATCAACCCGACTTCCATATCGCGCCATGACGTGTCGGGTTGATGACGCCAACCCGACCTGCTCAACTTCATCTTGAAGATGGCGAATGTCTTGCCGTGGCGCGGTCCGCTGGTGTTAGTCTGGTCTGGTCTGATGCGGGGGCAGCGGACCGGCGGGGCAACCTGGATTCCCGTTGATGTCGACATTTTGTTGCACCGACCGCAAGTCGCGGCCGGTGCGTGTTCTTTGGCGGGGTGACATCGTGCTGGATTTGGGCTGGCGTTTTCTGGTGGCGGCCATGTTGTTGTTGTTGGTCAGTCGCCTGTGTTTGTGCGCCTGGCAGCACGAGCGCGTGCGCGCGGCGGGTGGCCTGTGGCCGATCTTGCTCGGCGGTTTGCGCATCGACGCCAGTTTTCTGGCCATGGTGGCCGGGTTTCCGCTGTTGCTGGCACCGTGGATCGGCACCTATGACTGGGCGCAGGTGATCACGCAATACTGGTTTGGTGCCTGGTGGCTGGTACTGGTCTTGCTGGAAGTGTCCACGCCGCAGTTCATCGTCGAGTACGACAGCCGGCCCAATCGCCTGTTCGTGGCCTACCTGACCAGTCCGCGCGAAGTCGGAACCATGCTGTGGCGTGGTTACAAGCCGGTGTTGTTTGCCGGTGTGCTGTTGTGGGCGGTGCTCGGGTGGATCGGCATGAGTTGGATCGTGCGCCCGGTACCGGTGCTGGAGCTTGGGCTGTGGGCGAGTGCCGGATTGACGATCGGCCTGTTCGTGGTGCTGTTCCTGGTCGGGCGCGGCACCTTGGGGCATCGCCCGCTCAATGCCGCGCATGTGGCGTTCAGCAGCGACGCCATGATCAACATGTTGCCGCTCAATTCGGCTTTCGTGGTCGCCAACGCGATCATGGACATGCGCGACGACAAGCCGGCATCGGCGGTCTACGGCAAGATGGACGAGACGCGCATGCGTGACCTCGTGCGTGAAATGTCCGGCAATGACGCGACGCTGCCTGATCCCGAGCGGCCGATCCTGCATCGGCAGGTCGCCACGGCCACGCGCGAGCGGCCGCGCAACATCGTCATCATCGTCGAGGAAAGCCTGGGCGCGCAGTTCACCGGTTGCCTGGGCGGCAAGGGCTATACGCCCGAGCTGGATGCGCTGGCCGAAAGCAATTGGCTGCTGGCGCGCAATTACGCCACCGGCACGCGTTCGGTGCGCGGGCTGGAAGCGATCGTGTCGGGCTTTTTGCCCACGCCGGCCGACGCGGTGTTCAAGCTGCCGCGCAGTCAGCGTGACTTTTTCTCGCTGGGCGGCCTGCTGGGTCGCTTCGGTTATCACTCGCGCTTCATCTACGGCGGCGAGGCGCATTTCGACAACATGAAGGGCTTTTTCCTCGGCAACGGATTCGACGAGGTGATCGACCAACCCAAGTTTCAGGAAAAACCGAAGTTCACGGGCTCGTGGGGTGCCTCGGACGAGGACATGTTCGACGAGGTGCATCGGCGTCTGTCCGCCGACGGCGAAGAGCCGACGCTGACGGTGGCTTTCAGCGTCACCAACCATTCGCCCTGGGAGTACCCGAGCGGACGCATCGAGCCGCATGGCGAGCCGGCCAGCGTGGAAAACACCGTGCGCTATGCCGACTGGGCGATCGGCAAGTTTTTCGAGCGCGCGCGGCAGTCGACATATTGGGACGACACGGTGTTCCTGGTCGTGGCCGACCACGACGCGCGCGTGTGTGGCGCCAGTCTGGTGCCGGTGCAGCACTTCCACATTCCGGCCCTGTTCGTGGGTGCCGGCGTGGAGGCGCGTCGCGACGAGGGCATCACCAGCCAGGCCGACCTGGCGCCGACATTGCTGTCGCTGGCCGGTATCAGCAGCGTGCATCCGATGCCGGGCGCCGACTTGACGCGCGTGCACCCCGGCCGCGCGATCATGCAGTACGGCGACAACCACGGTTACCTCAAGGGCGACCGCTTGCTGGTGACCGAGCCACATCGTCCGCCGCGACAGTTCGGCTACCACCACGCCGACGCGTCGATGCAGGATCAGACCGTGGATGCGGCGTTGGCCGAGGAGGCGTTGGCGCACGCCTTGTGGCCGAGCTGGGCCTACTTCAACGAGTGCTACCGTCTGCCGCCGGAGCCGCAGACCAGCGAGCACGCCAAGGCTGCCGCAGCGGCATGGCGCGCCTCCGGAGCAACCTGAGCGATCTACTGTGCCGGGGCGATATGGAGGGTGTCGCGCCGGTGGTTGCGCAGCACGGTGACGTCCAGACCATGGCGAGCCGCGCTGCCCAAACGGGCTTTCAACTCGTTCAGGCCGATCTCGTTGACGGCAATGCCGTCCAGTGCCACGACGGTGTCGCCGCGCCGCAGTCCGGCCGATTCGGCAGGCGAGGATTTTTTGATGGCGATGACCTGAAAGTGTTCGTGGCTGACCCGATTCAAGGCCAGGCCCAGTGACGGTCTGTCGTGGACGAAGGGCTGGTCGAAATCGGCATTGGGCGTGAGCCGCATGCGTCGACTGGCGTAATCCAGCGTCAACGTGAATCGCGACGCGATGCCCTGGCCGATGTTGCCGCCGAGCACGTCGCTGGCGAAGATGCCCGACTCGG
The DNA here is from genome assembly GCA_035690885.1 of Oleiagrimonas sp. GTDB lineage: Bacteria > Pseudomonadota > Gammaproteobacteria > Xanthomonadales > Rhodanobacteraceae > Oleiagrimonas. Next base: position 13,306 of record DASSKC010000161.1, read on the forward strand.
CCTGCGACACGCCTGCGGTCACGTCGGCCAGCGTGTACGGACCGATCGTGAAACGCGCGACGTGTCCATGACGCGAGCGGCTGGTGCCGCCGACATTGCTGGCATGGCGCGTGCCGGTCTTGCCTTGCAAGCGGATGTCGTGCGCCTTGGCGAACGACGCGAACACGGTCAAGGTGTTGCTCGCACCGGTGTCGATGGTGAATACGCCGGCTTCACCGTCGACGCGGGCACGCACTTGTGGCGTGCGGCCATCGAAGGTCAGTGTCACGACATCAGGGCCGCTGGCATCACGCAACTGGCCGGCGGGCCGGAACGTCAGCGTGTGGTCGGCGTAGTCGATGCGCGTGGTGAAGCGGCGCAGCAGCTCGTAGCCGATCAGGCCGGCGATGGGCGGCTTGTCGCCGCGGTCGGTCAGCAGCAGGGGCAGGCGCGTGATGAGGAAGCGCTGCTGGTCCAATTGCACCGAGCCCAGCCGATAGTGCTTGACGTGCACCACCTGCATCGACTGCAAGGCGCTGCCGGCACCGGCCACCGATTGCCTGCCATTGCCGTCGAGGCCGAGTGTGCGTGCCGCCGCGGGCGTGAGCAGATTCAGTCCGCCACTGTCGAGGATGAAGGGCATGGGAGCGGCGTGGTTGATCGACACGTTGACCAGGATCAGGCCCGCGTAGCTCTGGAACGGTACCGAGGTTTGCGTCTTCGTGCCGATGATGCGCGCGTCGTCAATCGTTGACGGTGGCGGCGTGAAATGGGCATCTAGGGCTTCGGGCCGCACCTGGCATTGGTGGATGCGGAACGTGCCGTCGTATGCCGCCACGCCGTTGCCGATGTGCCATGTGAACGGCAGGCGCAGGCCGTCGACCGTGCGGTAGTCGGTGTAGACGATGGTGGTGGTGCGGCCGGTATCGTCGGGATGGTGGATGCTGGCCAGCAAATGGGTGTCGGCGTTGATCCATGCCTCGAACGTGTTGCCGCCGGCCGGTGTTATCTGAATGCGTTGCAGCGTCTGGCCGCGTTTGTCGACGGGGCCGAAGTAACGCATCTCCGCGTGGTCGGCGTTGGCCGGGTCAAACCACCCGCGGCGCGCGATGTAGGCGCGCGTGATGGCCCGGCGGCTTGCCTGCGGGCCGTCGAGAATCTGCACCAGTCCCTTTTCATCGCGCATCCACGCGTGATGACCGTCGAAGCCGCGGGTGCCGTGCTGGATGCCGACGTCGGTCTTGATGGTGTAGCGGCCAGCGACGAGATCGGCGCGGATCCGGCGTGGTCCCGACAGGCCGCCTTGTTGCAATGTGCCTTTGCAGTCGATCTCGCCGGACTGGCTCCATTGATCGCCACCGCTGGCCGCGCGCATGGCCTGAAACAGGGTGTGGGGATCGATTGGTGCGGCCGTGGCGAGCGCTGGAATGCCGGCAACAAGCAGGGCAAGCAGGCATCGCTGCAGGTGTCGATTGCAAGGCATCGGACATTGCTCCATGATTCGTCATCAACGAAATTCAATCAAAATTTATCGTAAAACGATAAATAAAGGATGTCAAAATGATGCCTTCGGTTCCGGATTCCCTGGTCCGCTCCGCGCGTTGGCTGCGTCGAGCGCTGGTGTTGGCGGCACTGCTGATCGTGGCGGCCAACGTGTGGGTGTGGTGGTATGGCAAAGGTCGTCATGGTTCCGACTGGATTGCCGTGATCTCGACCTGGTCACCGGCGTTCGACGCGCAGCCGTGGACAGCCGCGCTGGCGTTGTCGCTGGTGTCGCTGGCGTTGCTGTGGGGGTTCTGGCGGTTGTGGCAGCTGATGGGCCTGTTCATCGCCGGAGAATTTTTCAGCGTGCGTGCGGCGCGCAAGTTGCGCGCCTTCGCGTTGTCACTGGTGCTTGCCGTGCTGGCCGGGTTGCTGGCCGCGCCGCTGCTGCTGGCGTTGTCATCGCTGTGGGTGACGGTGCCGGATACCACGATGATCACCCTGAACCTGGATGCCACCGATCTGCTGGCCTTGCTGCTGGCGTTGCTGTTGTGGATGGTCACGACGATCATGGCCGAGGCGCGACGCTTGGCCGAAGACAACGCGCAGATCATCTGACATGGCCATTCTCATCCATCTGGACATGATGCTGGTGCGGCGCAAGGTGACCTCGCGCGCGCTGGCGGCGCATGTCGGCATCACCGAACAGAACCTGTCGCTGCTCAAGTCGGGCAAGGTGCGTGGCGTGCGCTTTGCCACGCTGGAGCGCATCTGCGAATACCTCGATTGCCAGCCCGGCGATTTGCTGGAGTATCACCGCGAAGATGAGCCCGAAAAACCCGGGTAGGGCGGGCACTGCCCGCCGTCAAGCAATCAAGCGCTCGGCTGGTAGCTGCCCGGTTCGCTGCGGAACGGAATGGCCAGTCGGTTCCAGCTGTTGATGGCGACGACGGCGAGGTCCAGGTCCACCAGCTCCTCTTCGCTGAATACGGCGCTCGCTTGTGCATAGACTTCGTCGGATACGCCGTGTTGCGGGTCCAGACGGGTGACGGCCTCGCACCAGGCCAGCGCCGCGCGCTCGCGTTCGCTGTAGAACGTGGCCTCGCGCCAGGCCGGCAGCACGTGCAGGCGCATGGGATCTTCGCCGGCGGCCAGGGCATCCTTGCTGTGCATGTCCATGCAATAGGCGCAGCCGTTGAGCTGCGAGGCGCGCATGAACACCAGCTCGACCAAGGGTGCCTCGAGGCTGGAGCTGTGGACATGGGCGCTCAGCTCTTGCAGAAGCTTGAGCGTCTTTGCGCGCTTGTTGAAGTAATTGACGCGTTGGGTCATGACCGAAGTCTCCACGGACGGGAAAATATTCTGCGACTGACCAGGTTCAATGCAGCAGAGGCCACGGCGCCAGGAAGATCACCCACAGCGCCACCACGATGGCGCTGTATTTGACGGTACGGAACAGCTTGGGGCTGCGCCGCTTGAACGCTCGGCTGCGATCGCGTCCGCGCTGGTTGAGCGCGAACAGGCGATTGACCAGGCCGGTCTGCTCCTTGCCCGAGTCGCTGTTGGGCGAGGCGGTGATCTTGCCCATGAAGGCGCCCACGCGATGGTTGATGGCGCGCATGACACCGGTCTTGAGCGGGCGCTCGACATCGGCAAACAGGATGATGCGGGTCTGGTCGGTCTTGTTTTCGACCCAGTGCACGTAGGTCTCGTCGAAGACCACGTCCTTGCCGTCGCCCCAGACATGTTCTTCGCCGTCGATGAAGATGTGGCAGTCGGGCGAATTGGGCGTGATCAGGCCGAGGTGATAGCGCAGCGAACCGGCAAAAGGATCGCGGTGCGGATTGAGTTTGCTGTTCGGGGCCAGGGTCGCGAACATCGCCGCCTTGATGCCGGGAATGTCGTTGAGCAAGGCCACGGTTTGCGGACACAGCGAGGCCGCCGAGTCCAGCGGCTCGCCGTACCATTTGAGGTAGAAGCGCTTCCAGCCCTGCTTCAGAAAGCTGTTGAAGCTGGCGTCATGGTGTTTGCTGGCGGCATGGATGTGGCCGCCGTCGGTCAGCTGCAGCGCTTCGTCGCGGATCACTTGCCAGTTGTCGCGCAGGCTGTCCAGTTGAGGAAAGCCCTTGCGTTCGAGGATCGGGCGTGCCGGCAGCTTCGAGAACAGGTACATCAACAGGTTGTACGGCGCGAACAAGGCCGAATGGTCGACCAACTGGCGGTCGAAGCGCAGGCGCACGCGTCCGCGCAAATGCACCAGCAGCACGCAGGCAACAAAGACCAGGACGATGGCGAGCACGATGAGGCGGACGGTCATGGGTGTGGGGCAGGGCGATGGCAGGAGCCCATTTTACCGCGTCCGTCGGCGTCAATGGGCGGCATGCGCGGCAAGGCCGCAGGCGTGGGGGCGGGGCGAGCGAAGCGGCGTGCCGGGTTCGAAGCGGGGTACCGGGTTCACTTATGGGCGCGCCAGCCTGGCTCAATGCAACTGGCCCGCGCCCATAAGTGAACCCGGTACCCTGGCACTCGCCAGGCACCCGCACCTGACACCTAATGACGCAATACGTGCAGGTCGCCGTTGCCGGGTTGATAGCCGCAAGCCAGGGCCTGCTGGACGTAGTCCACCGCATGGCGTACCGCCACGCGTGGAGCTTGCTTTCTGGCCAATCCGGCGGCGATGGCCGAAGACAGAGTGCAACCGGTGCCATGACCCTCGAGAACGAGGCGCGGATGGGCCAAGGTCATGATGCCGCTGGCGTCGTGATAGCGGTCCAGCACTTGGTTGCCATGGGCATGGCCGCCTTTGAGCAACACGGTTCTTGCGCCCATTTTCATGAGTGCCTGACCCGCACGATCGTGGTCCTCCGGCTCGCGAATGCGCTGATTCAGCAATGCTTCGGCTTCGGGCAGGTTGGGGGTCAGGATGTCGGCCAGCGGAATCAGTTCATCGATCATGGCCGCGACCGCATCCTCATCGAGCAGCCGCGCGCCGCTGGTGGCGATCATGACCGGATCGACCACCAGCCAGGCGGGCTGGCGGCGGCGCATTTCGTCGGCGACCAGGCGCGTGATGTGCGCATCACCGAGCATGCCGATCTTGACGGCGGTGACCGGAAAATCATCGAACACGGCGGCGATCTGCGCACGGATGTGCTCGGGCGGCACCTTGTACACGGCGCTGACACCTTGCGTGTTTTGTGCGGTGATCGCGGTGATGACGCTCAGGCCGTGCGTGCCGTGCGCACGGAAAGTCTTGAGGTCGGCCTGGATGCCCGCGCCACCACCGGAGTCGGAGCCGGCGATGGTGAGACAGCAAGGCGGAGTGGGTGATCGGGAAGGCATCGGGTAGGCACGCGGGCGGTTATCGGAGCGGAGTGTTGTTTACGGAGCGGGGTACCTACGGAGCGGGGTACCGGGTTCACTTATGGGCGCGGGTTAGTCGCATTGAGCCACGCTGGGGCACCCATAAGTGAACCCGGTACCTTGGCACGAGCCACGCTGAGGCACCCGGCACCATGGCACGGCGGGCGATGCCCGCCCTACAACACCTCGGCGGCAAAATCGGCCAGGCGCGAACGCTCGCCGCGGCGCAGCGTGATGTGCGCGGCGTGCGGCCAGTCCTTGAAGCGGTCGACGGCGTAGGTGAGGCCGGAACTGGTCTCGGTGAGGTAGGGCGTGTCGATCTGCTCGACGTTGCCCAGACACACGATCTTGGTGCCCGGCCCGGCACGGGTGATCAGCGTCTTCATCTGCTTGGGCGTGAGGTTTTGTGCCTCGTCGATGATCAGGTAGCGCGACAGGAAGGTCCGCCCGCGCATGAAGTTCAGCGAGCGGATCTTGATGCGCGAAGCGAGCAGGTCGTTGGTGGCCGCGCGGCCCCAGCTGTCGTCGTCCTCCGAGCCGGTGAGCACTTCCAGGTTGTCGGTCAGCGCGCCCATCCATGGCGTCATCTTTTCTTCCTCGGTGCCGGGCAGGAAGCCGATATCCTCGCCGACCGGGACCGTGGCGCGGGTCATGATGATTTCGCGGTAGCGCGGGTTGTCCATGACCTGGGCCAGGCCGGCCGCCAGCGTCAGCAGCGTTTTGCCGGTGCCGGCGTTGCCCATCAACGTGACGAAATCGACGTCCGGGTCGAGCAGCATGTTGAGCGCGAAGTTCTGCTCGCGATTGCGCGCGGTGATGCCCCAGACACTGTGCTTGTCCTGGGTGTGGTCATCCAGCAGTACCAGCCGCGTCTTGTCGTCGGCGACGTCGGACACGCGCAACTCGACGCTGTTTTCGCCCGGCAGGTACAGGCACTGGTTGGGATGCCATTGCTCGTCCTCGCCCGGCTCGAGTTCGTACCAGGTGTGGCCGTTGTCGTTCCAGGAACGCACGTTCGGATGCTGCTCCCAGAAGTCGGCGGGCAGTTCCGTGGCGCCGGTGAACAGCAGGGCAAAATCGTCCAGCGCGCGATCGTTCTCGTAGTCCTCGGCGACCAGACCGTCGATGGTCGCCTTGATGCGCAGGTTGATGTCCTTGGTGACCAGCGCCACCGGCGTGTCGGCATGCTGGTCGCGATACTCGAGCACGGCGGCCAGGATCTGGCTGTCGGCCTTGCCGTGGCCGTTGCCGGTGCGCTGCTGGAAGTACAGCCGACCGGCTTTGCCTTCACGGCGCAGGTTCAGGCCCTCGGGATCGACCAGTTCGAGGCCGTCATTGATGCCGTGGCTGTTGCCGCGTTCGATCAGCTCGTTGAGAAAGCGGCTGACCTGGCGGGCGTTGCGCGCCACTTCCGAGCCGCCGCGTTTTTTCTCGTCGAGCTCTTCGAGCACCGTCATGGGGATGAAGATGTCGTGTTCCTCGAAGCGGAACAGACAAGTCGGGTCGTGCAGAAGGACGTTGGTGTCAAGGGCGTAAGTGCGTTTTCCGTCGCCGCTTGGGGTCATGCGTGGTGCCTCGCGTGTCTGATGAGACGATGCCGGTGTTTACGCGTCGATGGCCGCAAGAACGGCCTGCGCGTGTTCCTTGACCTTCACCTTGCGCCATTCGGCCGCAAGTTTGCCTTCGGGGTTGATGAGAAAGGTGGAGCGCACGATGCCGAGGAAGGTGCGGCCGTAGAGCGATTTTTCGCGGATCACGTCGAAGGCTTTGCACCACACTTCATCGGGATCGCTCACCAGCGGGAACGGCAATTCGTGCTTGTCGGTGAACTTGACGTGCGACTTCAACGAGTCACGCGAGACACCGAGGATGGTCGCGTTGCGCTTGCGGAACTCCGGATACAGGTCGCGAAAATCCTTGGCTTCTTTGGTGCAGCCGGGGGTCGAATCCTTGGGGTAGAAATACACCACGACCCACTGGCCCTTGAGCGAGTCGAGCGTGATCTCGCTGCCGTCGGTGACGGTGCCGGTGAGCTTGGGGGCGGATTTGCCGATCTCGATCATGGTTCACCTGAGCTTTATGTGGTGCCTCAAAATTTCACCGGATCCATGATGGCGTCAAGATTGAGGCTGTCGCACAGTTCCAGAAAATCGTCGCGCAAGGCGGCGATGTGGTTGTTGGTGGGGATGCCGATGGTGATCTGTGCCTGGAACATATCGGCGCCGGTCTGCATGGCCTGATAGCGCATGGAGGTGAGCTGCTCGACACTGATGCCGCGGCGCGAGAAAAACTCCACCACCTCGGCGAGCACGCCGTTGCGGTCGGCGGAGATCACTTCCACGATGTAGGGCAACAGATGGCTTTGTGCGCCGCGTGGCTGGCTTCGATACCAGGTCAGGCGCAAGGTTTCGTCGGTCGCCATGCGCGCCAGCGTCGACTCCAGCTTGGCGATCGCGTCCCAGGGGCCGCGTGCCAGCAGTACCAGCGAAACGTCATCACCAAGGGTGGACACGCGCGCGTCGGCCAGATTGCAGCCGCAGTCGGCGATGCGCCGGGTGAGCGTGAGCAGGGGCGATTGGGCCGCCGGGGACAGGCTCTGGACAAGCAGTTGGTTGTCGGTGCCGGGTCGCTGCGAGGGGGGCTGATTCAAGGTGTCGTGTACCCGAAGGTTCCGTCAAACGGCGCGAAGCGGAAAAGCCGGCGCGCGTATCGGTTGCTGCATGGGGTCAGCTTACTTGTCTGCGCGGGAAACCTGCAAGGAACTTATGCTGAAAATGTCCTGCCGAACGAACGCATTGGAACAACGGCGGCAGCGGCAGACCTGTTAAAGTTGGCGACTTTCCGGCCGATACCGCCCGTTTCGAGGACGTGATGAACCTGACAGGAAGCATGTGTGCCATTGCCACCCCGTTCGCACCCGACGGCGGGCTGGACCTGAAAGCGTTCGGGCGCCTGATCGACTATCAGATCGCCGGTGGCACGCAGGCGCTGATCGTTGCCGGATCCACCGGCGAGTCGCATTTCCTCACGCCCGACGAATTCACGCGCCTGGTCGAGTTTGCCGTCCGGCACGTGGACGCACGCGTACCGGTCGTGGTCGGCAGCGGCGCCGCCGGGACCGCCGCCACGGTCGCCGCGACCCGTCATGTCGCCGCGCTGGGTGCCGATGCGGCGCTGGTCGGTACGCCTTATTACGTGGGCCCGACCCAGGAAGGCATGCGCCGGCATTTTCTCGACGTGGCCGATGCGGCCGGGCTGCCGGTGCTGGTCTACAACGTGCCTTCGCGCACGGCATGTGACATGCTGCCGACCACGGTGGCCCAGTTGCGGACACATCCGGCCATCGTCGGCATCAAGGAAGCGGTGGGTGATGGCGAGCGGATTCACGCGCTTGCGGAACTTGCCGGTCCGGATTTCGTCTATCTGTCAGGTGACGATTACAGTGCGTGCGAGGCGATGCTGGCCGGTGCCGGTGGCACCATCTCGGTGGTCGCCAACCTGGTGCCGGGGTTGTTCCGACAACTGTGTGACGCTGCCTGCGCGGGTGACAAGGATGCCGCCGGCTCGTGCATGGCGGCGTTGAATCCGCTGCTGGACGCGTTGCGTTGCGCACCCAACCCGATTCCGGTCAAGGCTGGCCTGGCCATGCTCGGTTTCGGTGACGGCAGCTTGCGCCTGCCGTTGATCGAACTGGCCGACGGCCCCGCGCGTGACCGCGTGCGCGAGGCTCTGGCAACACTGGTACCCGATGCCCTGGTGGCCTGAATCCACATTTCACGGATACACTTCACTTCATGAAAAAACTACTCACCGCCCTGATCCTGTCGACGCTGGTCTTGTCCGGCTGCGGACTGTTCGGCAAGAACCACGCCTGGAAAGAGGCCAAGCAGGAAAATCCCCTGCAGATCCCGCCCGGCCTGGACCGTCCATCGACTTCCGCCGCCTTGACCATTCCGCCGCCGTCGAACACGCAGCCCACGGCCACCACGCAGCAGCCGCCGACGGTTGCAGGCGCGTCGGCGGCAAGCGCCAGTCCCACGCAGTTGCATCTGGCCGAGGATGTCGATGCCGCTTACGAGCGTGTCGGACTGGTCCTGCAGCAAGGTGGCCTGGGCGCCGTGACGGCGCAGGATGCCGCGCAGCACACCTACGAGCTGAGCATTGATACCGGGCCCGAACTGGGGTCTTCCGAGAGCTTCCTGCAAAAGCATTTCAGCAATCTCAATCAACCGCAGGACGGGACGCAGTCTGGTTCATCGGGCAGCGCGCAGGCAGCCGATCAGAGCACGACGACGGTGATGTTGACGGTGTCGCCGGCCAAGGGCGGCAACGGCAGCACGGTCCGTGCCCAGGGCAATCCGAAGCAGGCGGTACACGTGATCAGTGTGCTGCGGGGGCGTCTGGGCGGTTGAGTCCGCAAACAAAGCCATGAAAAAACGCCGCCTGTCAGGCGGCGTTTTGCATGGGGGCGAAGATCGCTCGCTGTCAGCGTTCCAGCAGCGGGAGCTTGTCCGGCTTGCCATCCCATTCGGTGGCGTCATCCGGTGGATCCTTGCGCTCGGTGATGACGGGCCAGCTTTCCGACAACTCGGCGTTCAGTTGCGTGAAGTGTTCCTGGCCGGCCGGGACGTCGTCTTCCGGGTAGATGGCGTTGGCCGGACACTCGGGTTCGCACAACGTGCAGTCAATGCACTCGTCCGGATTGATCGCCAGGAAATTCGGCCCTTCATGGAACGCATCGACCGGGCACACCTCGACACAATCGGTGTATTTGCACTTGATGCAATTGTCGACAACAACGAATGTCATAAAAAATTGGCGCTCCCTACGAGACTCGAACTCGTGTTGCCGCCTTGAGAGGGCGATGTCCTAACCACTAGACGAAGGGAGCGTATACCGGTGAGGCGCGGTAGTATAACGGAATTGTCGCGCTCGGCAATGGCCCGTGAGAGCAGTCAACCAACCAAAGGATGTCATCCGCTTGAATCGCAAACCAGGGATCGTCGACACCTTGCCGGAACCGCGCGTCATTGCGCGCGACGGCCATACCATTTCGCGCAAGCACATCAGCAAGGGTGCGTTGCGTGTGCTGTACCGCTTGCACGAGTCGGGCTATCGCGCCTGCCTGGTGGGTGGTGCGGTGCGCGATCTGCTGCTGGGCGTGACGCCCAAGGATTTCGACGTGGCCACCGATGCCACGCCCGAGCAGGTCCGGCAACTGTTCCGCAACTGTCGCCTGATCGGTCGACGGTTTCGTCTGGCGCACGTGCTGTTTGGCCGCGAGATCGTCGAGGTGGCCACGTTTCGCGGCTTTGGCGAGGGGGGTGAAGGCGACGACACGCGCCGCGTGGTCGATGGTCGGCTGGTGCGCGACAACGTCTGGGGCAGCATCGAGGAAGATGCGCTGCGACGCGATTTTCGCGTCAACGCCCTGTACTACGACATCGCCGATTTCAGCGTCATCGACTACGTGGGCGGCATGCGTGATCTCGACGATCGCGTGCTGCGCCTGATTGGCGATCCGGAACAGCGCTACCGCGAGGACCCGGTGCGCATGCTGCGCGCGGCGCGCCTGTCGGCCAAGCTCGGTTTTGCCATCGACGAGGCGGCGCTCGCGCCCATCGTGCAGCTTCGCGACCTGCTCGCTGACGCATCGCCGGCACGCCTGTTCGATGAGTCGCTGAAGTTGTTCATGGCCGGCCGGGCCGCCGACAGCTTTCATACGCTGGAGCGTCTGGGTCTGCTGGAAACCCTGTTCCCGGCCACGGCCGGGGCGCTGCAGCGCGACGATGCGGCGTTGCGCGGGATGATCGAACAGGGTCTGGCCAATACCGACGAACGGGTGGCCGACGGGCGTCGCGTGACGCCCGCTTTCCTGTTTGCGGTGCTGCTGTGGGACGAGGCGCGTCGGCAAGTGGCGGCGTTGGTCGACAACGGGCTGGAGCCGTCGCTGGCGTGGCAGCGCGCGAGCCACCATGTGGTGGCTGCGCAATCGCGGCATGTGGCGATTCCGCGCCGTTTTTCACGGGTCATGGAAGAGATCTGGATTTTGCAGCCGCGCTTTGCCCGACGCACGCGCAAACGTGCGTTCCGTCTGCTCGAGCATCCGCGCTTTCGCGCCGCTTACGATTTCCTGCTGCTGCGCGCGCCCGAATCCGAGGAGTTGCGCGAGCTGGGCGAGTGGTGGACGCGTGCCCAGGAGTTGCCCGCGGATGCCCTGGCGCGCGAGCTGGGTGGTGGTGCGGCCAAGTCCGATCATGCGCAAGACGGTGAAACCGCTCCCGCCGCCAAACGGCGGCGTCGGCGCGGACGGCGTCGGCGCAAGAAGCCGTCGGCCGGCGAGTAGTCATGACCCGGGCGTACGTGGCCCTCGGGGCCAATCTGGGTGATCCGCAGACGCAGGTGCGCGCGGCCATGGAAGCGCTGGACGCGCTGCCGGATACGCACGTGATCGCGCGCTCGCCGCTGTACCTGACGCCGCCGTGGGGCGTGTCCGCGCAGCCGGATTTCGTCAACGCCGTGGTCGCACTGGAAACCGGGCTGGCGCCGCGTGAACTGCTGGCGGCGCTGCAGCATCTGGAGGCACAGGCCGGGCGTGTGCGTGATGGCCTGCGCAACGGGCCGCGTCGGCTTGACCTGGACCTGCTGCTGCACGGCGATACGCGCATGGCCGATGCCGACCTGCAGGTGCCGCACCCGCGCATGACCGAGCGCGCCTTCGTGCTGCTGCCGCTGGCGGATATTGCCGGGAACATGGAGTTGTCGGGTTTCGGTCGCGTGCGTGACTTGCTCGAGCGCGTGGACGTCAGTGGCTGCCGTCGACTTGGCGCGGCCTGAATCAGTGCTGTCGATCGGCGGGCCGACAGCGGGTCAGCGTGAATGTTTCGGGAACGGGGTCGTAGCCCCCGGAACACAACGGTTGGCAGCGCAGCAGGCGCCATAGCGTCAGCACGCAGCCACGCCACGGCCCGAAGCGCGACACGGCGACGCGCGCGTAACTGGAGCAGGTGGGCTGGAAGCGGCATTGCCGGCCAAGCAGCGGGCTGAGCAGCCATTTGTAGCAGGCCAGCAGGAACAGGATCAGGCGGGTCATGGGCAGATGCGGCTTGCAACAAGGCGGGATTGCAACGGGGGGTTGCCGGTGTCACAGTTACAGGCTATAACAGCTGCCCGCCGGCCCACAACGCCGCGAGCGTCGGGTGCAGGCGTACTACCACAGCCGTCAGGTGAGGAGGACAACCCGTGGTCAAGACCAAAGCAGCCAAGGCCAAGAAGTCCAAAGCCGCCGCTTCCAAGACGAAGCCCGCGAAAAAGGCGGCGGGCGGTGCAGGAAGCCGCGCAAGCAAGACGGCTGCAAAAAAGACCGCAAAGACACGCGGCGCACCGAAGAAGGCAGCGGCACGCAAGTCGACTGCCAGCAAGGTAGCGGCGAAAAAAGCGCCCGCACGCAAGGCCTCGTCAGCCAAAGCGGCGCCCAAAAAGGCTGTTGCCTCCAAGAAGACCGCAACCGGAAAAGTGACCGCTTCGAAAAAGAAGGCGACAACCCGCAAGAAAACCGCTGCCGGAAAGAAGGCGGCGACCACGAAAAAGACGGCATCCACGAACAAGGCGGCTGCCGGCAAGACGACGGCCAAACGCGCCGTCGCATCCACGCGCCACGCTTCGACGCGGCGTACCGCATCCAGAAAGCAAGAGACTGATCAATCCCGCATGGCCACTGCCGCACCCAAACACGAACCCGGCGTCACCAAGGAAGGAGGGCGCTACGCGCTGCCCGCCACTGTCAACATCGATCTGCCCAAGGGCTACTTTCCATCCGACAAGGATGAGTACATGGGGCCGCGTCATCTGGCGTATTTTCGCCAGAAGTTGCGCGATTGGCGCGACCAGCTGGTGGAGGAGTCACGCCAGACCATGGATCACCTGCGTGGCGAAGTCCGCGACGTCGGTGACGAGGCCGAGCGCGCCACCCGCGAGACCGAGAACTCGCTGGAATTGCGCACCCGCGATCGCTATCGCAAGCTGATCTCCAAGATCGACAAGGCCCTGCGCCGCATCGAAGACGGCAGCTACGGCTACTGCGACGAAACCGACGAAGAGATCGGCGTCAAGCGCATGGACGCACGTCCGACCGCGACGCTGACGCTGGACGCCCAGGAGCGCCGCGAGCACCTGGAAAAACAGATGGGCGACTGATCTGCCGCGACATGACGCATGACAAAGGCCCGCCATTGGCGGGCCTTTGTCATGCGGGGTTGCATTTGTTTTATATATCGGTAATTCTGGATATATGGATAACAAGCAAGCATTGCTGGCACTTTCGGCTCTGGCCCAAAGCACACGCCTGGACACGTTCCGATTGCTGGTGCGGCACGAGCCCCGAGGCTTGCCGGCTGGCGAGGCGGCGCTGGAGCTGGGTGTCCCGCAAAACACGCTGTCCACGCACCTGGCAATTCTTGCCCGCGCGGGGCTGGCTGATTCGGTGCGACACGGACGCTCCGTCGTCTACCGGGCGAACCTGGCCTGCTTGCGTACATTGACCATGTTCCTGCTCACCGATTGCTGTGGTGCCAATGCGCAGCAGTGCGCACCGTTGCTGGCCGGCCTTGACGCATGTTCGACGGAGAGTCGGGATGACTGAATCAGGCCCCCGTTTGCGCCTGTCGTTCCGCGACCGCTGGCTGACCGTGTGGATTTTTGCCGCGATGGCGCTGGGCGTGTCGCTGGGTTGGCTGTTTCCCGGCTTGCCAGGGCAGCTGGACCGGATGAGCATCGGCACCACCAACGTGCCGATCGCCATCGGCTTGATCCTGATGATGTACCCGCCGCTGGCCAAGGTGCGTTACGAGGACATGCCGCAGGTGTTCCGCGATCGTCGGCTGCTCGGCTTGTCGCTGTTGCAGAACTGGGTGATCGGACCGGTGTTGATGTTCGGTCTGGCCGTGCTGTTCCTGCATGATCATCCGGGCTACATGAGCGGCGTGATCCTGATCGGCCTGGCGCGCTGCATTGCCATGGTGCTGGTCTGGAACCAGCTGGCCGGGGGCGACAACCAGTATGTGGCCGGGCTGGTCGCGTTCAACGCGATCTTCCAGTTGCTGACGTTCGGCGCGTACGCGTGGCTGTTTCTCGGCGTGTTGCCGCCGCTGCTGGGCTTGCCGGGGCAGGAGGTGCACATCCAGTTCACCACCATCGCCGGCGCCGTGCTGATCTATCTCGGGATTCCGTTCCTGGCCGGCTGGCTGGGGCGCAAGTTGATGATCGGCATCAAGGGCGCGCGCTGGTATGCCGAGCGTTTCCTGCCGAAGGTCGAGCCGCTGACGCTGGCGGCGCTGCTGTTCACCATCGTGGCCATGTTCAGCCTCAAGGGCGGGCAGTTGCTCGACTTGCCGCTGGATGTGCTGCGCGTGGCGCTGCCGCTGGTGGTGTATTTCGTGGTGATGTTCGGTGTCAGTTTCGCGATGGCGCGCTGGGTGGGAGCGAACTATCCGCGCACCACGGCAGTGGCGTTCACCGCGGCCGGGAACAATTTCGAGCTGGCCATTGCCGTGGCCATCGCGGCCTTCGGCCTGGCCTCGCCGCAGGCGTTTGCCGCAGTCATCGGGCCGCTGGTCGAAGTGCCGGTCCTGCTGTTGCTGGTACACGCCGCACGCCGCATGCAGCACCGATTTTCATCGTCCGAGGAGTCCGCCCGTGTCCCGTCTGCGTGAGTTGCCCGATCCCGATCACTTGCCGGCCTTGCGCCCGGAGTATGCGCATGCGCGACCGGCGGCGGGTCTGGGCGAGGCGCGGCCGCCGCGCATTCTGCTGTTGTACGGCTCGTTGCGCGAACGCTCGTATTCACGCCTGGCAACAGAGGAGGCGGCGCGTCTGCTGCGCTATTTCGGTGCCGAGGCACGGATCTTCGATCCATCCGATTTGCCGCTGCCCGGCCAGGTGCCGGATGACGATCATCCGGCGGTGCGCGAGTTGCGCGAGCTGTCGGTCTGGTCCGAGGGCCAGGTCTGGTGCAGTCCCGAACGCCATGGCCAGGTTACCGGGGTGATGAAGGCGCAGATTGACCACTTGCCGCTCAACAGCGGTTCGATCCGCCCGACCCAGGGACGTACGCTGGCGGTGATGCAGGTGTCCGGCGGATCGCAGTCGTTCAACTCAATCAATACGCTGCGCCTGCTGGGACGCTGGATGCGCATGTTCACCATCCCCAACCAGTCGAGTGTGGCCAAGGCGTGGCAGGAGTTCGACGACGCCGGGCGCATGCGACCGTCGAGCTATTACGACCGCATCGTCGACGTGATGGAAGAGCTGGTGCGCATGACCGTGTTGCTGCGCCCGCACGTGACGCAGCTGACCGACCGCTATTCGGAGCGTTGTGCGACGCACACGTCGGTTGCCGACAAGATCACGCACGCGATGTGACGTCGCGCGTGTCAGCAGGTCTCGCCGCCGCCGGGGCTGGCATCGAGGATGTCGACCATGTGCTCATAGGCCTCGACCCGCGCGCGGACCGACTCGGGCTTGCCGCCATGGCATTCCAGCGCGCCGTTCATCGCGTTGATGGTTTGTCCGAAACCGGCGCCGGAAACCATCGCGTGATGGGCCGTCATTACGCCGGGGCCCTTTTGCGTCATCCAGTACCAGAGTGCGGTTTTCCAGGCGATGGCGGGCTTGGTTTCGACCAGGTCGGGGTGATGCAATAGATCGATGCCGAGCGCGTCGCCGGCATGTTTGTAGTTGAAGTTCCACGACAGCATGATCGGCCCGCGGCCGTAATAGGCGGCCTTGCCGGCGGGGCAGCCGTAAGGTTTGCCGCGATCACATTTTTTTGCGTAGTTGCCGTTGTCGATCTGTTTGACGTACTTCAGCCAATCGGTTTCGAAGGCCGACTGAGCCAGGAATGCGGCGGCTTCACGAGCGCGGGTCTGATGGCTTCCCGTATGTGCGAAAGCGGGGTAGGCGTGAATTGCCGTGACCAGGCCGTCGTAGGTGTAGAACCGGTTGCGACTGGGGAACATCTGCTCGAACTGCGCGCGTGAAACGACGAAGTCGTGGCCGGGATCGACTGCTTTCGGCGCGACACCGGGCGCGCCGTTGTGCGCGCAGCCGGTTGTCGTCATTGCGATCAGGACCGCACATGCCGATATGGCAAATGGGTGCCGAATCATGTGTCAGCTCCCCGACTTCGGCGAGGGCGGATACGGGCGGCCCGGATACTTGCTGCGGAAGGTTTCGATCGCGCCGCGGTCCTGCAGGGTGACGTAGACCCGGCGTTTGTCGTCGCCGCCGAAGGCGAGGTTGGTCGGGTCCTGGCCCTTCAATTCGACCTTGTGCAGGATCTGGCCTTCGGGCGAAACCACCAGCACGCGGCCGGCACCGTAACGGGCGATGTAGAGGTTGCCGCGGGTGTCGCAACGCATGCCGTCCAGACCGGCGTCATCGAAGCTCAGCAACAGGCGCTTGTGGCTCAATGATCCATCCGCCTCGATGTCGTACTTCCAGACTTTTCTTTGCACGCTCTCGTTGACGTACAGGTGCTTGCCGTCGGGGCTGACCTCGATGCCGTTGGTGGTGCCCATGCCGGTTTCGATGACGCTGGCGTGGCCGCCGGGCGTGATCTTCCACAGCTGGCCGGTGCCGTTTTTCCAGTCCGGATCGCTGGCGTAGATGGTGCCGTCGGGCGCGAAGGCGATGTCATTGGGCTGGTGGGCGCCTTCGAGGTGCGCATACACGCTGACCTTGTCGGTGGCCATGTCGATGCGCAGCACGTTGTGGCCGGTGTAATCGGCCACGTAGATGTCGCCGCCGGTGGTGTACTGCAGCGCGTTGGGTGTGCGGCCATCGGCCAGGTTCAGGAACGCGCTTGCCTTGCCGCTGCCATCGGCTTGCGTGGCGACGGCAGCGATGCCGGCTTTCGGGCCGTAGCCGACCACGTACACGGTACCGTCCGGACCCACGGTCGGGCCTTCGATGCCGTGGCCGAACACGTCGTCGCCGACGAAGTCATGGGCCACGAACAGTGGTCCGGGCGTTGCGCTTTGCGTGTGTGTGATTGCGACTGTCGTGGCCTTGGCGATTGTCGTTGACGTCGCTGGCGCATCCGCGGACATGTTGCAGGCACCGAGCAGTGCAACGGCCAGCAGTGTGCAGGCCGTGCCGGTGGCGGTGCGCATGGCAATGGTTTGATGTTTGATGGTGGTCCCCTCCGAAGGTGTGTCGGACATGCTCCGACGGCATGGTTGATGGTGACGGTATGTGTGTCAGGCCAATGCCAACTCGGCGCGCTGCGGCAGGAATTCATAGTCGCCGGGATGCTGGACGGCACGCGCGCCGAAATGATTGCCGCGTTCGAGAGCCTGGCGTGGCGTCTGGCCGTCCAGACGCGCACTGATGTATCCGACCGCGAAACTGTCGCCGGCGCCGACGGTGTCGACGACGCGACGCACGCTTGCGGCAGGCAAGTCGATTGCCTCGTCGCGGCTGCGCAAGGATGCGCCATGGCGACCGCGCTTGATCACCACGTCGCGCGCGCCGGCGTCCAGATAAAACGCACCGACCGCATCCACGTCGCGCGTGCCGACAAGTTGTGCGGCTTCGCCGTCGCCGATCAGAAGCCAGTCGGACAGGCCGGCCAATGCGTTGATGTGACGGGTCATGGCATCGCGATCGGGCCATAGCGCGGGGCGCAGGTTGGGATCGAACGATACCGTGCTGCCGGCGGTTCGCACGGTCCGCATGGCGTGCTTGCACAGCGCCAATGCCGAAGGCCCGAGTGCGGCGGTGATGCCGGTCACGTGCAGATGACGCGCCGCACCAAGGGCGTCGGCATCGAGATCGTCCGGCGACAGCGCGGACGCGGCCGACCCGGCGCGGTAATACAGTGTCTGCGGGTCGCCTCCATCATCCGTGCGCGACTTGAACATCACGCCGGTGGGACGCATCGTGTCGATGTGGGTGCCGGCAACGTCGATGCCTTCTTCGGCCAGCGTCCGGGTGATGAAACGACCGAAAGCGTCGTCGCCCACGCGGCTGACCCAGCGCACCGCAAATCCCATTCGGCTCAAGCCGATGGCCACGTTGCTGTCGGCGCCGCACAGGCGGCGCGTGAAACGGTCGCAATCGGCAAGGTCGCCGGCCGTGTCGGCGCCAAGCAGCACCATGCTTTCGCCGAAACAGACGACATCGGAGTGTGTGAGGGCGGTGGATGCGGCCATGGTTCAGAAGTACGTGGGCATGATCTCGCGCACCTGGAGCTGTGCGTCGACCAGCAACACCTGCCGCCATTTGTCGAAGGTCAGGCATGGGTGCGAGGCACCGAACGCGATGATGTCGCCGACTTCAATATCCGCGCCGGGCGTCAGTTCGAGCATGGTGTGCTGGTCCATGATCTTGGTGGTCGTCATGCCGGCGGCATCGCGTGGTGCCTGACCGGCGCGGTAGACCGTGAGCGGGATCGGCAGGTCGGGGTCGGCGGCGATGTCGCGCTTGCCCATGGCCACCACCGCAAGGCCGGGCTCGGGCAGCGACTGCACGTGGGCGAACACGGTCAGTGCGGCTTCGAGGCTGCCCTGGAGGTCGGGGTGACGCGCCTGCACGTCTTCCATGGCCTGGCGATACAGGCGATGGTCATGCGCCACGTAGCAACCGGGGCGCATCAGCGGCTGGATATCGCCGTCGAGGCCGGCGTCTTCAAACGCCTCCGCAATCAGGTCAAACCATTTGGAGCCCGATGCCGTGACGATGGCCTTGCCATCGATTGCGCCAGCCTTTTTCAGCGTGCTGGTGGCCTCGACCAGACGACGGCCATAGGCACGCACGGCTTCCACCTCGTCGTCGCCATGGATCAGGCCTTCGTAACCCTCGATGCCGCGCAGCGAAATATTCGCGCACTCGGCGATGGCGGCGACCAGGCTGTCCAGCTCGGCAGCGTTGCGCAGGCCGCATCGGCCGCCGGGCACGCCCAGTTCGATCAGGACCTGCAACACCAGGCCTCGACGCGCGAAGTACGTGTTCAGCGCCTTGACGTTGGCGACGCTGTCGACGGTGCAGTAAAAATCCGCGCCGCGTTCGATCAGCGACCCGACGATGGCCATGTTCGGCTCGCCGACCAGCTGGTTGGCCATCAGTAGTCGCGCCACGCCGTGTTCGAAAGCGGCGGCGCACTGGGTGGCGGTGGCCAGGGTGATGCCCCATGCGCCGGCGGCGATCTGGCGCCGGAAAATCGCCGGCGTCATGGTGGTCTTGCCATGTGGCGCGAGGTGCGAACCACGTTGCTCGGCAAAGCGCTGCATCCACGCAATGTTGTTCGCCAGTGCCGGTTCGGAAATGACCGCGGCAGGCAGGCTGATATCCGTCAGCAGCGAGCGGCCGAATTGCAGGGAGCCTTTTTGTTCGATGGATGTGTTCGTTTGCATGGTCGGTTTTCGTCAATGGGAAAGCGTGTGTCCGGCTTCGATCAGCGCCTGGACCAGTTCGTCGCGTCGCGACATGGATGTGTCGCGGCCGACCGTGAAGCAGATGGTGGCGACCGCGTGACCGTTCTCGTCGGTAATCGGTGCGGCCATGCAACAGGCGAAGCTGTCGACCAGACCTTCGGTCATGGCGAAGCCCTTGAAACGCGCCTTGTCGATTTCGGCACCGAATGCGTCGATGTCGATACGTGTGCCGCTGGGCAGGGTGAAGTCTTCGTCGGGCACCAGCGCCAGCAGTTCCTCGCGCGAGAGCTCGCGCAACAGGATACGACCCGATGCCGTCCACGGAATCGGTACCTTGATGCCGATTTCCGAGCTGATGGCGAAGGGGCGGGCGCCATGCTCGTTGAGCAGCACCGTGTACTTGTCGCCATCGAGTGCGCACAACTGGCTGGTTTCGTTGAAGGTCGCGGCCAGGCGCCGCATCACCGGACGTGCGCGCTTGATCAGGCGGTTGTGGTCGGCGTAGTCGAGGCCGAAGTAGTGCATGGCGCGGCCGAAAAACACGCGCCCCTGCGCGTCCGATTCAAGCCAGCCGGCCTTGTCCAGATGCGCGACCAGATCGTACACGCTCGAGCGTGGCGATCCCGTGGCCTCGACCAGCTCGCGCATCGACATCGGACCGCGGTGCTCATGCAGCACCTGGCAGATCTCGATCAGGCGGTCGATGCCGCGGGCGCGTTGGCCTGAAGCTTTGGTGGGTGTGTCGGTCATGAGGCCCTGTTCCGGAACATGGACAACCGTCACTTGCATGTTGACGGGATTTTTGTCTACTCTGCAAATGTACAACACACAAGACATCTGTCCAGTATCCTGGACATGCGGAGAACGTCATGGTCGGGGGACCATCATTCGACATTCTGGTGCGGCAGGCCGAAGTGGTTGACGGCACAGGCGCCCGGACATACGCGGCGGACGTCGGTATCCGTGATGGGCGCATTGCCGCCATCGGGTCGCTGGCGCACGCCACGGCGGCGTCGGTCATCGACGGCCGTGACCGCTGTCTTTCCCCCGGCTTCATCGACGTGCACACGCACGATGATACCCATGTGATCCGTGCGCCGGAGATGGCGCCCAAGCTGTCGCAGGGCGTGACCACCGTCGTGGTCGGCAATTGCGGCATCAGTGCGGCGCCGGTGCGACTGCCGAGCGACGAAGTTCCCGATCCGATGAACTTGTTGGGGCGGCGCGACGCTTTTCGTTATCCGCGCTTTGCCGACTATGCGCGCGCGGTCGAACGTGCTCGGCCGAGCGTCAACGTGGCGGCGCTGGTCGGGCACACCGCGTTGCGCGCCAATCACATGAGCCGGTTCGACCGCCCCGCCGATGCATCGGAAATCGAATCCATGCGCCGCGACCTGGCCGCCGCGCTGGACCAAGGCGCCATCGGCATGAGCTCCGGTCTGGCATACAAGAATGCGCGGCACGCGCCGCAACAGGAAATGGATGCGCTGGTTGGCGAATTGGGGCGGCGCGACGCCATCTACACGACACATTTGCGCGACGAATTCGCGGGCTTGCCCGAAGCCATGCGCGAAGCGTTCGATACGGCGCGCAGGGCCGGCGCGCGGCTGGTGATCTCGCATCTCAAATGCGCCGGCGTCGCTAACTGGGGCAATGCCGCGCAAGCGCTGGCACGTCTGGATGCGGCGGCCGAACACCAAACCTGTCATTGCGATTGCTATCCCTATACCGCCGGTTCGTCGACGCTGGACCCGGGCCAGGTGAGCGACGACATCGACATCTTCATCACCTGGTCCGATGCCTGCCCCGAGGTGACGCCGGCACCGTTGCGGACCATCGCCGAGCAGTGGGGCGTGTCGCTGCTGGACGCCGCGCAGCGCCTGCTGCCGGCGGGCGCGGTGTATCACAACATGAGCGAGGCGGACATGCGCCAGGTGCTGGCGCATCCGCGCAGCATGGTCGGCTCCGATGGCCTGCCCAACGATCCGTTCCCGCATCCACGCCTGTGGGGCACGTTCCCGCGCGTACTGGGTCATTATTGCCGCGAGCAAAAATTGTTAACGTTGCCAGAAACCGTCCGCAAGATGACATCACTTGCCGCGACCAACTTCGGTCTCGCTGATCGCGGCGTCATACGCGAAGGGGCATTTGCGGATCTGGTCCTGTTCGATTTCGATCAGATCCGGGACGCGGCAACGTTCGCAGAACCGACCCGGCCGTCGCGCGGCATCGACACGGTCATCGTCAACGGTCACGTCGCCTGGCGCGACGGGGCGGTGGCGGCGCGCGCCGGGCAGTTGCTGAAAAACCATTCACAGACAGATTCGGGATCAGGAGTACGCGGGTGACGATCAAACGATACGGAAGCGAAGGTGGTGCGGGTACGGGCGGACAGCGCTTGCCGTTCTCACGCGCGGTGGAAGCCGACGGCTGGCTGTACGTGTCCGGCCAGACCCCGATGCGCGACGGCGAAGTGGTCGAGGGCAGTATCGTCGAGCAGTCGCGGCTGGCGTTCGAGAACTGCCTGGCCATTGCCCGCGAGGCTGGTTATGGCGCCGCGGACGTGGTGCATGTGACCGCCGTGCTGACCGACGCGCGTTATTTCACGTCCTTCAACAAAGTCTTCGACGAGTACTTCGCCGAGCATCCGCCGGCACGCATCTGCAGCGTCCAGGACCTGGTCGTCGACTGCAAGGTCGAGGTCGACCTCAAGTGTTTTCGTGCCGACCGCCGCGTCGGTGTCCAGTAGCGCACCGATCCGGGAGAGAGTTCGCATTCCGTCATGACTGACATGCACGCCACCATTTTCATTACCGGCTTTGTCATCTACGTCGTCGCCATGATCGCCTTCGGCTGGTTCGTGTCGCGACGTCACCGCTCCAACGCGGATGACTTTTTGCTGGGTGGCCGCAGCCTGCCCGTATTGCTGACCATCGGCACCACGGTCGCGACCATGGTCGGCACCGGGTCGAGCATGGGGGCGGTCGGTTTTGGTTATGTCAGTGGCTGGGGCGGCATGCTGTACGGCATCGGCGGCGCCATCGGCATTTTGCTGCTGGCGTGGTGGTTTGCGCCGGTGCGGCGGCATCGGTTCATGACGCTGAGCGAGGAGATCGCTTACTACGTGGGCGGCAATCGTCTGGTACGCAATGTGGTCGCGGTGGTGATCTACGTGGCCTGCATCGGCTGGCTGGGCGCACACATTCTCGGCGGCGGTCTGTACCTGTCGTGGATTACCGGCATGAACATGCCGCTGGCCAAGTTGCTGGTCGCGGTCGGCTTCGGCCTGTATTGCGTCATCGGCGGGTACATGGCGGTGGTCTGGACCGACACCATCCAGGCCATCATTCTGTTCGTCGGCTTCATCGCGATGGCGGTGTTCGCGCTGATCGACATCGGCGGGTTTTCGCACCTCGGCCAGAACATGGATCCGGCGGCCATCGACTCGTGGTTCGGCGTCGGCAAGATCGGTTTGATACCCGCCATCTCGCTGGCCGTGGTCGTGGGCGTGGGCATTCTGGCCACGCCGTCGTATCGCCAGCGCATTTATTCGGCGCAGTCGGTTTCCAAGGCGCGCCAGTCATTCGTGATCACCGGCCTTCTGTATCTCGGCTTTGCCGTGATTCCGGCGATTATCGGCATGGCCGCGCACAACCTCGATCCGGCGCTCGACAACAGCGATTACGCATTCCCTTATTTGGCCACCCAGGTATTGCCATTGTGGTTGGGTGTGGTGGTCTTGATCGCCGGGTTGTCGGCGACGATGTCCAGCGCCAGCTCCGATGCCATCGCCGGCGTGTCGATTGCCATGCGCGACTTGTGGGTGATGCTCACGGGCAGGACGCCGCCGGCCAAATCGGTCGTCTTTTACACGCGCGTCGCCTTGGTGCTGACAATCGGACTGGCCCTGGTTTTTGCACTCAGCACCAACAACGTCATTACCTACATCACCAGCATGATCTCGATGGTCATGTCGGGCCTGTTCGTGTGTGCCTTGCTGGGTCGGTTCTGGGATCGCTTCAACTGGCAAGGCGCCCTGGCAACGCTGGTCACCGCTTCGGCGACTTCGCTGGTGGTCACCCTGGTGCCAGGCTGGGCCGCCTGGTGGGGCAATCCCGTGATTCCATCGGTGGCCGTGGCCTTCGCGTCCGGCTTGAGCGTGACCTTGTGCACGCCGCCGTCGGCGGTTTCCAGGGCGGATGCATTGGCGGCATTGCGTGCCGAACGTCGTCGCATGGAGTCGGTTGCGGGTGATGAAGCGACGGGCGACACCGCCGCCGCGCCCGCGACTGCCGCCGGGACGATCTCATGATTCCAATGAGGAGTTTGCAAGTAATGGCATGACGTTTTTTCGGTTGGGTATGCGCTCCGGACTTTCGGTGTTCCGGTTCGTGTATCTGCGCATGGGGGGATGATTCTGGTTTGAATTGCATCCGTGGCGGGATTGCCGCGGTGCCACGGGCCTCTCCGCTCGTGATCCCCTCCGTGCGCACCTTGTTGATGTGTCATGTCGATTTTTTTGATTTGTTTTTTTTTGGGGTTTGGTGAAGGTGATCCGGTTTTCCGGAACCGGACAATTGGAAGGGCCGCAATCGCGGCGTGTTTTATGAAAACAACGACAAGTTTTTCTGCTAGCAGTAACGACCGCTTGGGACTGTCATCCAAGTTTGGCTTTTTTGGTTAACCCAGAGGGGAAATCATGAACTACCGTAGAACCGCACTTTCAGCAAGTATCGTTGCGGCCCTGATGTTTGCCGGCACGGCGTGTGCCTATGCCGCTGACGCTCAGGCGCCACAGTCTTCCGCCAACGCCAGCGGGCAGCAAAATTCCGCGAACGACGGCAACAGCACGCAGGCGCAAAAGAATGCCGCCGAGCTCCAGACCATCACGGTGCAGGGCATTGTCGGCTCGCAAATGCGTTCGATCCAGCGCAAGCGTTATGCACCCAGCATCCAGGACAGCATTTCGGCGGAGAACATCGGCGAATTGCCCGATGTGACCATCACCGATTCGCTGCAGCGCGTGACCGGCGTGCAGATCAACCGCTCCGGTGGTGAGGGCAGCTCGCTCAATATCCGCGGCCTGTCGCAGGTGCAGACGCACCTCAACGGCGAAGCGTTCCTGCCGGCAACCAACATTGTCGGTACGCAGCCGAATTTTTCGGGCATTCCGGCGCAGCTGTTTGCCGGCGTGGACGTCATCAAGTCGCCGACCTCGGCCATTTTGAACAGTGGCTTGTCCGGCACGGTGAACCTGCGTACCCGTCGTCCGTGGGACATGGACCGGGGTTGGACGTTTGCCGGTTCGCTGGCCGCTTCGCGCGGTGTGGACATCGGCAAGACCGAACCCAAGGGCAATTTCCTGGTCAGCTACAACGACGGCGGCAAGTGGGGCTTCCTGCTGTCGGCTGCGCATTCGAGCCTGACGCATCAGAATTCCCAGTTCATCGCCGATCAGTATGGCGGCTTTTTCTGGGATGAAACGGCCGGCACCTATACGGGTGGCTCGGTGGGTGCGGGCCATGCCTACAGCACCTTGTCGACCTTCACCAATGCCGGGCTGCCATTGCCCGGGTTCTTTCACCAGAACGCCGCCGGTGGCGTGGATCTGAACGGTGACGGCAAGTACAACGGTGCGTTCTACTCCGCGCACATGTTCACGCCCAACCAGGATCACCTCAAGCGTGACCGGACCGGCATCAACGCCTCGTTCCAGGCCGCTCTCGGCAGTGGTTTCACGCTGACCGCCGATGCGTTCTACACGCATTTGCAGCAGAACGAGCGCAAGATTGTTCCGGAAATCATGCCTTCGGGCTGGATGGCGCAGGCCAAGGGCTTTACCCAGACCACGCCAACGGGCAGCACCATCACCAACGCTGTTGGTGGTCAAAGCGAGATTTACACCGTGCAGGGTCTGCGTTACTGGCCCGGCGACATCGCGTCGTCCACCCAGAACGCGTTCACCCGTTCGACCTCGCGCAACTTCAACGTCGAGTTGAAGTACGACCAGGGCGGCTTCTTCTCCGGTGAAGTGCGTGCGATCAGTGCCAACGCAGCCAATACCTTGTACAGCACCAGTCTCGAGCTGGTGCAGAGCAATGGCTACGCCTGGCAAAACGCGAACCACCAGTTCAACAGCCCGGATGGCCTCAAGGAGTTCCATGTCGACGGTTATCCGCAGTACACCGCGCCGATCGACATCAACTTTGCCGGCGGCTGGCCGACCATCGCGCTGTCGCCGCAATGGAAGAATCGTCTGGATGGCGCCGACAACTACGTGTTCAAAGGCCTCAACGCCCTGGGCGGCCACAAGCGTTCGGCCAACATGAACATCTTCCGTTTCGACGGCCATTTGCATTTCGACGATGGCAACCAGCTCGACTTCGGCGTGCGCAATTCGATCCGGACCGCCAACAACACCGGTTTCATGATGGGTTCGGTGGTGTACGGCTGCAAGGTCATGTACCACGCCTTCGACATCAAGTTGAACAATCCCGGATGCAGCGCCGGAGACGCCAATGGTCCGTACCATGCCTCGGGCAAGTACTCGGGTCTGAACTACTCCCAGCTGCCGGCGCAGATCAAGAACAACTGGAAGTACTACTCCGACGTGGCCGGTACCGGCATGGGCATGTGGGCGATGGATCCGAGCGCAATGGATCACCCGCGCGACTTCATGACCGCGATGTATCCGCAGACGTTCCTGAACGTCAATCCGGCCCAGACCTGGGACGTCAAACTGCACGAGTTGCAGTTCTACCTGCAGGGTGACTTCCACGGCCAGTGGGGCGACGTGCCGTTCGACGCCAACATCGGTACCCGCGTGGTGCGCACCAACCTGCATGTGACGCAGAACACCACCGGCCAGCCGCAGCCGTATGGCCTGAAGGCCACCACGGCCGGCCAGGTCTATACCGACCGCTCGTACACCGACATCCTGCCGACGGCGAACATCGCGTTCCACTTCACGCCGAACTTCATCCTGCGTGGATCGTGGTCGAAGAACATGGTGCCGCTGAACCTCAACCAGTGGGGCGGCGGCCTGAACTTCAGCTACGCGCTGAACAACGTCACCGGCGTACAGCAGGTGTCCAGTGGAAGCCAGAGCGGCAGCCCGGATCTCGATCCTTGGCGTTCGACCAATGCCGGCCTGTCGTTGGAGTACTACTTCAGCCCCAAGAGCATGGTCAATCTGGCGTTCTTCCGCATTCGTGTCGACAGCTTCATCGAGACCACGTCGATCACGCGTTGCGATGTGCCGGATCTGGACGGCAAGGTGCGCGGTTGCATCCCGTTCACCACGCCGGTGCAAGGCAATGGCGTGACGCTGCACGGCTGGGAGTTCAACTGGCGTCAGTCGCTGGGTGACTGGAACGCGCCGGGCTTCCTGGCCGATACCGGTTTCACGGCCAACTGGACCTACTCGCCCAGCAGCACGGGCAGCAAGGATCTGGCCGGCAACGCGGTGCCGTTTGCCAACAACTCGGAGTACTCCGGCAACCTGATCCTGTGGTATCAGGGCGAGCACCTGCAGGTGCGTCTGGCCGGCAACTATCGCAGCGAGCAGGCGATCAGCTCCAACTATGCCGGTATCCAGGGTTTCGAGATGTATCTCGATGCCCAGACCTTCGTCGATGCGTCGGTGGCCTACAAGATCAACGACCACGTCAAGGTGTTCCTGAAGGGCTCCAACCTGACCGGCGAGCAGCAGCGCTACTACCTGGTGTGGAAGAACCAGTTCGCGCACTCGATCAAGTTCGAGAAGCGTTACACGCTGGGTGTGAACGTCAACTTCTGATAGCGGGAAGTTGCAAGCAATGTGGAAGGGGCCGGCCGTGCCGGCCCCTTCTTGCCCTAACCACTGACGTTGCAATCGAATACGCCTTGAGCCCATCCGTCGGGTGGGTTCAAGAGGTCTTCGACCGATTTCATGCCATCCCCGGCTTCATCCATGCATTGACCGGAGCGTTCCATGACCACCACGGTTGCGGCTGCCACCCACAAATCCCGCCGTCTGGCCTCGGTCGATGCGCTGCGCGGCATTACCGTGGCGGCGATGTTGCTGGTCAACGATGCCGGTGATTGGGGGCACGTGTTCTGGCCGCTCGATCATGCGCACTGGCATGGTGCGACGCCGACCGATTTCATCTTTCCGATGTTCCTGTTCATCATGGGCGTGGCCATCGCGCTGGCCATCACGCCGCGGCTGGAACAGGGCAAGCCGCGTGCACCGCTGGTCAAGGCGGCGTTGTGGCGTGCCCTGCGCATCGTCGTGTTCGGCATCATCATCAATGCGCTGGCGATGTGGTTGCTCGATCGGCACATGCGCTGGCCAGGCGTGCTGCAGCGTATCGGCGTGTGCTTTGCCATTGCCGGCGTGCTGGCCATCTACACCTCGCCACGCGTGTGGTGGGCCAGTCTGGTCGGGGTGCTCGGCATTTACACGATTGCACTGCATCTGGGCGGCACGCTGGCCGAGTGGGGCAATATCACCGATCGCGTCGACACCGCCGTGTTCGGCCACCATGTGTACCGCTGGAACGAGGCGACCGGGCAGGGGCATGATCCCGAAGGCTTGCTCAGCACCCTGGGCGCGTTAGGGACCAGTCTTCTGGGTTTGTGTGCCGGTACCTGGTTGCGTGCGCGCCGGATCAAGGCGCTGCTGATCGGCGGCGTGGTGCTGGCGCTGGCCGGCTGGCTGTGGTCGTGGTCGCTGCCGTTCAACAAGAATCTGTGGACGCCGACGTTCGTGCTGTGGACGGCCGGCTGGTCGACGCTGTTGCTGGTGGCGTTCCACTGGATGATGGATGTGCGCCAATGGCCGCCGCTGGGGCGCCGCTTCGGCGTCAACGCCATTGCCGCCTATGGCGGCTCGCAGGTCATGGCCATCGTCATGGTGGCCACGGGCGGCAAGGATGCGGTGTATGGCCCGCTGTCGGGTGTGATCACACCGTGGGCCGGACCGTATGTGGCTTCGTTGGTTTACGCCTTGTTGTTCGTGTTGCTGTGGTGGATCGTGGTCTGGATCATGGACCGCCGCCGCTGGTATCTGAAGATTTGACGGGAGTGTCGGTGATGCACATGTCGGTAATGAAGCGGCGAGCGGTGGCATTCGGGTGTGTGGTACTGGGCGGCATGTTGGCCACGGGTGCGTGCGCGGCGGTGCCCGATTGGTCGCTGATCCCGCAGCCGGCCGTCACGCAACCGGCGGCCAATGGAGCGGTCACGGTGGCCAGCGGTGACCGGGTGGCGTTGCTGGCACCCGACACGAGCAAGGCCCAAGGCATCGTCAAGCGTTTCATTGCCCGCGTGGACACCCTGCGCGGCTTGCATTTGCAGCCAGCCGCGAGTGCCGACAAAGCGCGCATCGTGTTGCGTCTGGACCCGGGCCTGGCCAGCGGCGCCAAGGCCGCTTACCGCATCGACATCGATGACGGCCGCATCACCGCCAGCGCGTCGACCTTGCGCGGTCTGTTTTATGCCAGTGTCACCGTCGGCCAGTTGCTGACACCCGATGCCGCCAGGGGCACGGTCAAGGTGGCTGACGGCGTGATCGAAGACCATCCGCGCTTTCAGTGGCGTGGCCTGATGCTCGACTCGGCGCGGCATTTCCAGAGCGTGGCCGACATCAAGCGTCTCATCGACTGGATGGCACTGGCCAAGTTGAACGTGCTGCATTGGCACCTGACCGACGATCAGGGCTGGCGACTTGAGATCAAGCAGTATCCCAAGCTGACCACCCTCGGCAATTGCCGCAAGGCCGTGGGCCCCGATGCCGCGCTGACCGGTGGCCCGGACAAGCCGTATTGCGGTTATTACACGCAGGATCAGGTGCGTGACATCGTGGCCTACGCTGCCAAGCGCTTCATCACCATCGTGCCGGAGATCGAAATGCCGGGACATGCGCAGGCCGCGATTGCCGCCTACCCGGAGTTGGGCGTGACCGGCGAGAGGCCGAAAGTGTCGACCGACTGGGGCGTCAATCCGTGGCTGTATGCGCCCGATCAGCGCAGCCTGACGTTTCTGGAAAACGTGCTTGACGAGGTGATGAAGCTGTTTCCGTCGCATTACATCCACATCGGCGGCGACGAAGCGCGCAAGGACCAATGGTTGGCGTCGGATGCGGTGCAGGCAAAGCACAAGGCGCTGGGTCTGGACGACATGGATCAGTTGCAGGGCTGGATGGTCGACAAGATCGGCGCCTACCTCACCGAACACGGCCGCGTGATGGTCGGCTGGGACGAGATCCTCGAAGGTGGTGATCTGCCCGACTCGGCCGTGGTCATGTCCTGGCGCGGCGTGAAGGGCGGCATCGAGGCCGCCAAAACCGGTCACGACACCATTCTGGCGCCATCGCCGACCATGTACCTCGACCATGTGCAAACCAGCGCCCATGATCAGCCGCCGGGCCGTCCCGTGGTCGAAAGCCTCAAGGACATCTACACGTTCGACCCGATGCCGGGCGACCTGCCGCCGCAGCAGACGCAGCATTTCATCGGCGTGCAGGCCAATTTGTGGGCCGAGTACATGCCGACGTTCGCGCGTGTACAGCAGGCGGTTTTTCCGCGCCTGGCGGCATTGTCGGAGGTGGCATGGTCACCGGCCAGCGTTGTCGACTGGCCGGACTTCCGGGCGCGCATGATCGCGCAAGTGGCGCGTTATAAGGCGCTTGGCGTGGCTTACTCCGATGCCGCGTGGGCGCCGCGGTTCAAGCTGGCCGCTGACGGCGACAAGGTTCACGTCACCTTGTCCAACCAGCTGGGGCAGGGCGAGATTCGCTACACCACCGACGGCAGTGCACCGACCACGACCTCGCGGCTTTACACCGACCCGCTGACGCTTCCCGGCACCGCGACCACCGAACTGAAAACCGCCACGTTTGCCGCCAGCGGCCTGCGTCTGGCCGCTACGCGCACGCGCGACATCAGTGCCGCCTCGTTGCTGACCCGCAACAGTGATCAGCTGGCCGCCTGTCGCCAACGTCTGACCTTGCGTCTGGAAGACGATCGCCCGCTCGACGGTCCGCGTCCGGTGTACAAGGTCAACATCATGGATACCTGCTGGCAGTGGCACGACGCGCCGCTTGACGGTATCGACGGCATCAGCTTCACCGTCGGCAACATGCCGTGGAACTACGCGTTGCTGGACAAGGATCTGGATGTCGTGGTGGTGCGGCCGGACAGCGCGCCCGCCGGGCACATCGAAGTCCATCTCGATACCTGCAAAGGACGCCGTCTGGCGCGCTTGCCGCTGGCCAAGGCGGCCGGGACACGCGGGCAAACCACCTTGAGTGCACCGCTTCCCGAAGTGCGGGGCCGGCATGACCTGTGCCTGGAGATCACTGGCGATCCGCGCAAGGGCCGTCTGTGGGCCATCGATACGGTCACATTGACGCGTTGATATGGCCGGGCCTGTACGCCACGATCGGGGCGTTGGTTGCGGGGACCGCGGACGAGGACGTCCGCATGCGCAGGGCTGGCCGTGGCGGTTTACGCGTCGACGAGCGTGGCAGCGGCGTAGCCCTTGAGCTTCTTGAGCATGGCGGCCAGGCCGTTGGAGCGGGTCGGCGACAGGTGCTTGGCCAGGCCGATGGCTTCGATGTAGGTCGGTTCGGTGGCGAGGATCTCTTGCGCCGGGCGTCCGGAGTACACGCGCAGCACCAGCGCGATCAGGCCCGACACGATGGCCGAGTCGCTGGTGGCGCGAAAGCTCATGCACTCGGCGTCGCCGTCGGGAACCAGCCACACCTGCGACTGGCAACCGTGCACCTTGTACTCCTCGCGTTTGAGCTCGTCCGGAAACTCGGGCAGCTTGCGGCCCAGGTCGATCAGGTACTGGTAGCGTTCGGTCCAGTCGGTGAAAAACGCGAACTCGTCGGTGATGGTGTCCTGCGCTTCGGCGGCAGTGGCGATGGCGGTATCAGTCATGCGTGCATTATCGCGCGTCGCGCCGGTATCTGTGAATGACACCGGTCAGCGGCGGCTCATGATGGGGCGTGGGCGACGCTCCAGCGCGTGCCTTGCGCGCCGTCCTCGATGGCAATGCCCATGGCGGCCAGTTCGTCGCGGATGGCGTCGGCACGGGCCCAGTCCTTGTCGGCGCGGGCCTGCCGACGCTGCTCGATCAGCGCCTCGATGGCGGCGCCGTCGATGTCGTCACCGCCCTTGAACCAGGTCTCGGGATCCTGTGCCAGCAGGCCCAGCGCGGCGCCCGCGGCCAGCAAACGGGCCTTGGCCATGGCGCGGTCCGCCGGTGTGTCAGCATGCCGCGCTGCGTCGGCCAGGCGCGACAGCTGGGCCAGCGCCTGTGGCGTGTTGAGATCGTCGCACAGGGCCTGTTCGACGGCTTCGGGTATGTCGTCGTGGTCCGCGACCGAGACATCGGTCATGTCGCGCAGTACGCCATACCAGCCGTCGAGCGTGCGCACGGCCTGCTTCAATGCATCGTCCGACCAGTCCAGCGGCTGGCGGTAGTGGGCGCGCAGCAGCAGCAGACGGATGGCTTCGGGCGGGTGCTCTTGCAGCAAGGTGTGCAACTGCAGCACGTTGCCCAGCGATTTGCTCATCTTGGCGCCGTCGAAGGTCAGCATGCCGTTGTGCAGCCACCAGCGCGCGAAGGTCTTGCCGCCGTGGGCGCAGACCGATTGCGCGATCTCGTTCTCGTGATGCGGGAAAGTGAGGTCGACGCCGCCGGCATGGATGTCGATGGTTTCGCCCAGATGTGCCGCGCTCATGGCCGAGCACTCGATGTGCCAACCGGGGCGGCCGCGGCCCCAGGGGCTGTCCCAGCCGGGGAGGTCATCCGTCGACGGCTTCCACAGCACGAAATCGCCCGGGTGCTTCTTGTACGATTCCACTTCGATGCGAGCACCGGCCAGCATGTCGTCGGTGGCGCGGCCGGAAAGCTTGCCGTAGTCGGCAAACGACTCGATGTCGAACAGCACATGGCCTTCGGCGGCGTAGGCGTGGCCATTGGCGATCAGTGCCTCGACCATGGCGATGATCTCGCCGATGTGTGCGGTGGCATGCGGTTCGATGTCCGGATCGGCCACGCCCAGGCGCTGCATGTCGTCGCGATAGGCGGCGGCGAAACGCGTGGTGATGGTGCCGATGGGCACGCCCGACTGGCTGGCAGCGGCGTTGATCTTGTCGTCAACGTCGGTGATATTGCGCGCAAATGTCAGCTTCGGGTAGTGCCGACGCAACAACTTCACCAGTACGTCGAACACCACCGGGCCGCGCGCGTTGCCGATGTGCACGTAGTTGTATACCGTCGGCCCGCACAGGTACATGGTCACGTGATCCGCATCCAGCGGCGTGAACGGTTCCGTGCGGCGGCTCAGCGTGTTGTAGAGGGTGATGGCCATGTTGGTGATGGTGACGGCGGCGCCGCATCTTAACAACTGGGTCGCGAAACCGCATAGGCATGTGCGCGTCAAGCGGGCATATAAGCGTGCATTCAGTGTCCACCTGTTGCAATGAGTCGGTTAAAAGCAATTTGCACAAGAGCACAAAGCCCGCGAAGAGGTGTGTCATGAGCCGATATCTTGTTTCCATGGTCCTTGCCGTCGGTCTCGCGGCCGCGTGCTCATCCGCCTTGGCGCAGACACCGGTCGCGCCGGGTGGTGCGATCGATCCCGGTCATGTGCATTACGCGTGGGCCAGCGTTACCCGGGTCGATCCTGTCTACCGCAGCGTGCAGGTGGCCAACCCGTACCAGCAGTGCCAGCAGCAATCGGTCGCGCGCGGCGAGAGCGGCAGCAACACGACAGACGCGCTCGTGGGTGCGGTGGCCGCCAATCAGGTGGCCGGGGGTGACGGCGGCATGATCCAGGATGCGGTGACGCGTTGCCGGCAAGTGCACAACGTCAGCCAGGAACGCCGCATCGTCGGTTACAACGTCGAATACCGCTATCGCGGCCGCGTGTACAACTCGCGCCTTGGCTACGATCCGGGGACGCGCCTGCGGGTGCGGGTGACCGTTACGCCGGACGACTGAATCCGGCGACCGGTACCCGTCATATGCCCATTTGCTTGTTGCAATCGGGCGCGAAAGCCTGTAATTCTATCGGTTCCATTTTTTCGCGACGTTGTGCCCGCTTTCCATGTCCATGCTGTCTCCTGCCGATCCGATGGTCATTACCAGTGCCTGGCTTGCCGCCGGCATGACTTCGCGCGCGCGCCGACCGCAGCCTGACATGTCTGCCGGGTAGGCTTCGCGTTGCGCGATTGAAACGCAACCAGACGACCCGGCCACCCGCCGGGTTTTTTTGTGCCCGGCTTTACCGATCAGGTTTTACCGAACAGGAATTTCATGAGCATTCGCCATTTTCTCACCACCGAGGACTACAGCCGCAGCGAGCTTGATGCGCTGCTTGAGCAAGCGGCCGCGTTCAAGCGCTCGCCGATGGGGTCGCAGCTGGCCGGCAAGTCGGTGGCGTTGCTGTTTTTCAATCCGTCGATGCGCACCCGTACCAGTTTCGAGCTGGGCGCGTTCCAGCTGGGTGGTCACGCCGTGGTGCTGGAGCCGGGCAAGGGCGCCTGGCCGATCGAATTTGCACCGGGTGCGGTGATGGATGGCAATGCCGAAGAGCACATCGCCGAGGTCGCGCGCGTGCTCAGCCGCTACGCCGACATCATCGGCGTGCGCGCGTTTCCGAAGTTCCAGGACTGGTCGGAAGATCGCAAGGACGCCGTCATCAAGAATTTTGCCGAATACGCCACGGTGCCGGTCATCAACATGGAGACCATCACCCATCCGTGTCAGGAACTGGCGCATGCGTTGGCGCTGCGCGAGCATCTGGGTCAGGACCTGAGCGGCAAGAAGTACGTGCTGACGTGGTCGTATCACCCCAAGCCGCTGAACACGGCGGTGGCCAACTCGTCCTTGCTGATCGCCACCAAGTTGGGCATGGACGTGACCTTGCTGTGCCCGACGCCGGACTTCGTGCTCGATGAGCGCTACATGCAGGCCGGGCAAGCCAATGCCGCGGCCAATGGTGGCTCGCTCAGCGTCAGCCACGATATCGACGCGGCCTATGCCGATGCCGACGTGGTCTACGCCAAGAGCTGGGGCGCCTTGCCGTTCTTCGGTCGCTGGGACGAGGAAAAGCCGATCCGCGACGCGAACAAGCATTTCATGGTCGACGAGGCCAAGCTGGCGTTGACCAACCATGCCGTGTTCAGCCATTGCCTGCCGCTCAGGCGCAACATCATTGCCAGCGACGCGGTGATGGATTCGGACTCGTGCATTGCCATCGACGAGGCCGAAAACCGGCTGCACGTGCAAAAGGCCGTGATGGCTTCGCTGGTCGGCTGATTCGAGGAACACGGCGATGCACATTCCTCGGCATTTCCAGGAAGCGCGGCCGGAGGTCCTGCACGACCTCATGCACGCGCATCCGTTCGCCACCGTCGTGGTACACACGGAGGACGGCTTGGTGGCCAATCATCTGCCGTTCGAACGTGTGGGTGACACCTTGCAGACGCATGTGGCACGCGGCAACGAGCTGGCAGGCATGGACGGCAAGGAAGCCTTGGTGATCTTCCGCGGCTCGCAGGCTTACATCAGTCCCAACTGGTATCCGACCAAGCGCGAGACCGGGCGCGAGGTACCGACGTGGGATTATGCCGTGGTGCACGTGCACGGCCACATGAAGGTCATCGACGATGCGGCCTGGCTGCGCGATTTGCTCGAGCGCCTGACCACGCATCACGAAGCAGGCGAGCCCGAGCCGTGGCGGATCAGCGATGCACCCGCAGACCATATCGAGCAATCGCTGCGTGCCATCGTCGGCATCGAGATTCCGATCGAGCGTCTGGTCGGCAAGTTCAAGCTCAACCAGAACCATCCCGAGCGCAATCGTCGCGGCATTGTCGAGGGCCTGCGGCGGCGCAATACGGGCGACGATCAGGGGCTGGCCGACCTGATGGTGCGCCACGCCGGGAGCGAGTCATGAATCACCGGCACCATTACCAGGCCGCGCACGAGACGGCCCACCACGCCTGCTTCATTGCCAACTCCGTGAATTTCCCGGTGCGCTGCAAACCGCGCATCGTCGTTGAAACCCATTGATCATCTTTTCAGGATTGCAACCGACATGAGCAAAGATATTGTTCTCGCCTTTTCCGGCGGCCTCGACACCAGCTTCTGCGTGCCTTATCTGCAAGAGCAGGGCTGGGCCGTGCATACCGTGTTCGGCGATACCGGCGGCGTGGACGACGAGGAACGCGCGTTCATCGAAAACCGTGCGAAGGAACTGGGCGTGGCCAGCCATGTGACCGTCGATGGCGGTCCGGCCTTGTGGGCCGATTTCGTCAAGCCGTTCGTGTGGGCCGGCGAGGGCTACCAGAGCCAGTACCCGCTGCTGGTATCGGACCGTTACCTGATTGTCGATGCCTCGCTCAAGCGCGCCGCCGAACTGGGCACGCGCGCCATCGCCCACGGTTGCACCGGCATGGGCAACGACCAGGTGCGCTTCGACCTGACCGTGAAGTCCAGTGGCGACTACCAAATCGTCGCGCCGATCCGCGAAATCCAGAAGGAGCACACTGAAACGCGCGCTTACGAACAGGCCTACCTGGAGGAGCGTGGCTTCGGCGTGCGCGCCAAGCAGCAAAGCTACACCATCAACGAGAACCTGCTCGGCGTGACCTTGTCCGGCGGCGAGATCGACCAGTGGCAGGCACCGGGCGAGGGCGCCCGCGCGTGGTGCAAGCCGCCTTCGGAATGGCCGTCCAAACCCCTGAGCGTGAAAGTTGGTTTCGAGAACGGCGAGGCGGTATCGTTGGATGACGAGTCGCTTCCCGGGCACAAGTTGCTGGCCAGGCTCAACACCTTGTTTGCCGCCTATGGCGTGGGTCGGGGGCTGTACACGGGTGACACCACGATCGGTCTGAAGGGCCGCATCGTGTACGAAGCGCCCGGCATGACGGTTTTGCTGGCCGCGCATCGTGCGCTGGAGGAAGCGGTGTTGAGCAAGGCGCAGAACCGTTTCAAG
The DNA here is from genome assembly GCA_035690885.1 of Oleiagrimonas sp. GTDB lineage: Bacteria > Pseudomonadota > Gammaproteobacteria > Xanthomonadales > Rhodanobacteraceae > Oleiagrimonas. Next base: position 49,561 of record DASSKC010000161.1, read on the forward strand.
CCGACCGTCGCGCGACAGTGGGTCGAGCAGGTTTACGAAGGTTTCTTCCACGACCCGCTCAAGACTGATCTGGAAGCGTATCTCGCCTCCAGCCAGCGTTGCGTCAACGGCACCGTCACGCTCGAGACCCATGGTGGCAACGTGCATGCAGTAGCCGTCGAGTCGCCGCACATTCTGCAGGCCGCTGGCGCCACTTACGCGCAGACCGCCGACTGGGGTGTGGCCGAGGCCGAGGGCTTTATCAAGCTGTTCGGCATGAGCTCGACCTTGTGGGCCGAGGTCAATCGCGATTGATCCTTGCTTTCACTGGGTAGTAGACGTGGTTGGTGGGTGATGTCGACATCCATGAAGTATTTCTCGGGATATGGTCATCGGAAAAGCTTTCGTGCTCCTTCGGAGCGCGAGTTCATTTGTCTTGCTTGCCCAAGAGAAACGAACCAAAGAGAAGGGCACCCCGACAGACGCGCCCTGCGGGTTCGCTCCCGGGTTCCGGGGGTTCGTCGACGGGCCATCCCTGGCCCGACGCCGAACTGGCCGACGTCCTGTCGGCCACCCTTGCGGGCCTTTTCCTCCACCCGTCCGCCGCGCCTGAAGGGGACCCAGTGGCGCGGTGCGCCACCCGCTTCGCGAACCATGGAAGTTCCGTACGTGTCCAGAGAGACAATCCGATGAATTCATTGCTGCAATCCACCCTCGACCAACTGCGCGCCCTGGTGGCGCACGACACGCGCAATCCGCCGCGCGAAATCGACACCGACGGTATCTTCGCGCATGCGCGTGAGCAACTGCCCGATTTCGACATCACCATGACCGATCACGGTGCCGGAGCGGTGTCGATGCTGGCCGTGCGCGGCCAGCCGAAATACCTGTTCAACGTGCATCTGGACACGGTGCCGGCGGCACCGGCGTGGAGCCGCGATCCGTTCGAGCTGCATGTCGGCACCGACCGCGCCACCGCACTCGGCGCCTGCGACATCAAGGGTGCCGCCGCCGCCTTGCTTGCCGTCGCGCAAGCAACGGACGAACCGATGGCGTTGCTGTTCAGCAGCGACGAAGAAGCCAACGACACCCGCTGCATCAAGGCCTTCCTGAAAGCTCACCCCGCCACAGCCCCTCGTCCCTCGTCCCTCGTCCCTGCGTTTGAGGCTGTCATTGTGGCCGAGCCGACGCAAGGTCGCGCGGTGCTGGCCCATCGTGGCATCCAGTCCGTGCTGATGCGCTTTGGTGGCAAGGCCGGGCATGCGTCCAAGGAGCAGTTGGCGGGCGATAGCGCGCTGCACCAAGCCATGCGTTGGGGCAATGCAGCGCTCGACTTCGTCGCCGCACAGAACAATGAAGAGTTCGGTGGTTTGACCGGTTTACGTTTCAATATCGGCCGCGTGGAAGGTGGCATCAAGGCCAATGTGATCGCGCCCGATGCCGAGCTGCGCTTCAACATGCGCCCGCTGCCGAGCATGGGGGCCGACGATTTGCTGGCCACGTTCAAGTCGCTGGCGATCATGCCGCCGGTCGAATTCACCGAAACCTTCCGTGGGCCGTCGTTGCCATCCGGTGATCCGTCGCGCGCCGACGAACGGCGCCAGCAGGCGCATGATCTTGCCGATTCGCTGGCCATTCCGGTCGGTCCGGCGGTGGATTTCTGGACCGAGGCGGCGCTGTTTTCCGCCGCCGGCTACACCACGTTCGTGTACGGTCCGGGCGACATCGCCCAGGCCCATGCCGCCGACGAATGGGTGGCGCTGGATCAATTGCAAAGTTACGTCGATACCATCCATCACATCGTCGCGAGCGGCCAGGCATGAACGTGCGTCCGGAAATCCATACGCGTCAGACCATCGTGCGGCTGCTGTCGGGCATGGGCAGCGCGCGCGAGATCCAGCAGTACCTCAAGCGCTTCTCGCAGATCGACGCCAAGCGCTTTGCGGTGGTCAAGGTCGGCGGCGCGATCCTGCGCGACGATCTGGAGGCGCTGACCTCGTCGCTGGCGTTTTTGCAGCAGGTCGGCCTGACACCTGTCGTGGTGCATGGAGCCGGTCCGCAGCTGGACGAGGCACTGGCCGCCGAGGGCATCGAGAAGCAGACCGTCGACGGCTTGCGCGTGACCACGGCTGAAACGCTTGCCGTGGCGCGGCGCGTTTTCCATCGCGAGAACCTGCGTCTGGTCGAGGCCTTGCATGCGATGGACACGCGGGCCACCTCGGTGGTCAGTGGCGTGTTCAATGCCAGCTATCTCAATCGTGATGCCTGCGGTCTGGTCGGTACGGTCGACGGCGTGGAGCTGGCGCCGATCGAGGCCAGCCTGCGTCTGGGTTCGATTCCGGTGATCGCCAGTCTCGGCGAGACCCGCGACGGGCAGATTCTCAACGTCAATGGCGATACCGCGGCCAACGCCCTGGTGCGTGCGCTCAAGCCGTACAAGATCGTGTTTTTGACCGGTACCGGCGGCATGCTCGACGGCGACGACAAGATCATCGACTCGATCAACCTCAGCACCGAATACGACTACTTGATGCAGCAGCCGTGGCTGCACGGCGGCATGCGCCTGAAGCTGTCGCAGATCGCCGACCTGCTGGGCGACTTGCCGCTGTCCTCGTCGGTGTCGATGACGCGGCCCTCGCAGCTGGCTCGCGAGCTGTTCACGCACAAAGGGTCGGGGACGCTGGTACGTCGCGGCGAGCGTGTGCTGCGTTTCGATGGTTGGGACGGTGTCGATCGTGACCGGCTGCGTGACTTGATCGAGTCGAGTTTCGGTCGTCGCCTGGTGCCGGATTATTTCGAGCGCACCCATCCGGGCCACGTCTACATCAGCGAAAATTACCGGGCCGCGATGGTGCTTACCGAAGAGGAGGGACTGCCGTATCTGGACAAGTTCGCCGTGCTCGATGAAACCCAAGGCGAAGGTCTGGGACGCGCGGTGTGGCAGGTCATGCGCGCCGACCATGCGCGGCTGTTCTGGCGCTCGCGTCGCGGCAACGCCATCAATCCGTTCTACGATGCCGAGTGCGACGGCAGCCTGAAACTCGATTACTGGAAGGTGTATTGGTACGGCGTCGACGACTTCGACACGGTTGCGCGCTGCGTGGCACATTGCCGGAGCCACCCGGCGACCCTGGAGGACGCTCCGCGATGAGCGAGTTTTTGCAAACGGTGACGCTGCAAGGCAAGCATGTGCGCCTGGAACCGTTATCGCGCGAGCATGCCGAAGGACTCAATGCCGCCGCGGCCGACGGCGAGCTGTGGAGCCTGTGGTACACCAGCGTGCCGGATCGCGCGCGCATGGATGACTGGATTGCCACGGCAATCCAGATGCGCGACAGCGGCACGCAGCAGGCTTTCGCGGTGCGTGATCTGGCCACCGGCGATGTTGTCGGCTCTACGCGTTACTGCAATATCGATGCGACCAATCGTCGACTGGAAATCGGCCACACCTGGTACGCGCGCCGCGTGCAGCGCAGCGCTGTCAACAGCGAGTGCAAAAGGTTGCTTTTGGCGAATGCGTTCGAGACGCTCGAGTGCGTGGCCGTCGAGTTTCGCACGCACTGGCACAACCAGCGCTCGCGCGCGGCCATCATGCGTCTGGGCGCCAAACAGGACGGCGTCCTGCGCAATCATCGCATTCTGCCGGACGGCAGCTATCGCGATACCGTGGTGTTCTCGATCATCGAATCGGAGTGGCCGGCGGTAAAACGCAGTCTGGATTTCAATTTGCAACGGAACCATCAAGCATGAGCAATAGCAAAACCATCGGCATCGTGGGCGCTCGCGGCCACACCGGGGCCGAACTGATTCGTTTGATTGCGGCACACCCGGCACTGGAGTTGGCATTCGTGTCTTCACGCGAGCTGGACGGCCAGCGCGTGTCTGATCATAGCGACGCGTACGACGGCGAGCTTTGCTACGAAGCGTTACCGCCGGAAGCCGTCGCGGCCAAGGCTGCCGACATCGTCATTCTGGCCTTGCCCAACGGCAAATCCGAGCCGTTTGTCGATGCCGTGATGGCGGCCACGCCGGATGCCGTGATCGTTGATATTTCCGCCGATCATCGCTTCGAAGAGGACTGGTACTACGGCTTGCCGGAGCTGACCCGCGACACATGGCGCGGCGAAAAGCGCGTGGCCAATCCGGGCTGTTACGCAACCGCGATGGAATTGTCCATTGCGCCGCTGAAGGATTTGCTGGCTGCACCGCCGGTGTGTTTCGGCGTGTCCGGCTATTCCGGTGCGGGCACCACGCCGTCGGACAAGAACGATCCGGAAAAGCTGCGCGACAACCTGATGCCATACGCGCTGACCGGTCACGGTCACGAACGCGAGGCCAGCTTCCGTTTGGGCTTTCCGGTGGAGTTCATGCCGCACGTGGCGCCGCATTTTCGCGGCTTGACCGTCACCACCAATCTGTACCTGTCGCGTGGTTTGACACTGGATGAGGTGCAGCGCCGCTTCCATGCCGCCTACGACGATGAGCCCCTGGTCCACGTCACCGACGAGGCGCCGTGGGTCAGCCGGGTCGCGAATCGTCACCATGCCGCAGTGGGTGGTTTCACGTTGTCCCCCGACGGCAAGCGCCTGGTCGTGGTGGCTACGCTCGACAATCTGCTCAAGGGGGCGGCCACGCAAGCGATGCAGAATATCAACAAGGTGATTGGCGTGGATGAATTTACTTCGATTCCGGTGGAAGAAGGGACGAGGGGCGAGGGGCCAGGGACGGATGGCAGTGTCGCTGCGGAGGACAAATCATGAGTCAGCCGTTGTGGCAGAAAAAGGGTATTCGCATTGATCCGCGAATCATGCAGTTCACCGCCGGTGACGATGTGTTGCTGGATCGTGAATTCATTCTTTATGACATTACCGCCAGCAAGGCGCACGTCGAAGGCCTGGCGCGCATCGACGTGGTCAGTGCCGAGGAAAAGGCGGCGTTGCTGCGTGAGCTGGATGCGCTGGCGGTGGATTTTCGCGACGGTGATTTCATTCTCGATGAGCAGTTCGAGGATTGTCATTCGGCCATCGAGGCGCGCCTGACCGAACGCCTGGGCGACACCGGTCGCCGCGTGCATACCGGGCGCTCGCGCAACGACCAGATCCTGGTGGCCATGCGCCTGTGGCTGAAAGATCAGCTGGCCGATCTGGCCGACACCTGCCGCGAGGTGGCCGAGGTGTGTCTGTCGCGCGCCGAGTCCGAAGCCTTGCCGATGCCGGGCTACACCCATCTGCAGCGCGCCGTGGTGTCATCCACGTCGATGTGGTTCGCCGGCTTTGCCGAGGGTTTCGTCGACAACGCCGTGCGCGCAAAGCAGACCCGCGACTGGATTGATTGCAATCCGCTGGGCAGTGCCGCCGGCTACGGCGTCAATCTGCCGCTCGATCGTGATTACACCACGCAAGCGCTGGGTTTCGAGCGCATGCAGGTGAGCGCGACCTATGCGCAACTGTCACGCGGCAAATTCGAACTGGCTGCGCTCGATGCACTGGCGTCGGCGGTGCTCGACCTGCGCCGGCTGGCCTGGGACTTGTCGCTGTTCACCACCGGCGAGTTCGGTTTCGTCACGCTGCCGCCCGAGTACACGACCGGCAGTTCGATCATGCCCAACAAGCGCAATCCGGACGTGATCGAATTGCTGCGTGCCAGTTACGCGAGTGTGGCCGCAGCGCGTGTGGAGATCGAACAGTTGCTGTCGCTGCCGTCGGGCTATCAGCGCGACCTGCAGCCGAGCAAGGGCTCGTTGTGGCATGGTTTTTCGCGCGGCATGCAAGCCTTGTCGCTGCTGCCGGACCTGCTCGCGCGTTTCGAGTGGAATGCCGCCGCGATGCGCGAGTCGATCGAGCCGGCGATGTACGCCACCGACGTGGCCATCGAGCAAGCAGCCGCGGGCGTGCCATTCCGCGACGCTTACCGTGCGGCGGCGGAAACCGCGGCCTCGGCGGGCACCGGTCGCGACCCCGAACAAAGCCTGAAGGCACGCACATCACCGGGCGCTGCGGGGCAACCGCGGCTTGAAATGCTGCGTGACCGCCTCAAACACTTATAAGTTAACTCGTCGAGTCTTTCGGGAGATCCATGATTTCAGAGCGCACGTTTCGCGAACAACCGATTCCATCATGGCAGCGCGCCGTGCTGAAGGTGGGAAGCAGCCTGTTGGCCGGCGAAAGCGGCGAGCTGAGTACACAGAACGTGCTGGGCCTGGCCCAGTTCATTGCTTCCAGCCACGCAGAAGGGCGCGAGATCATTTTGGTGTCGTCCGGTGCCGTCACGGCCGGACGCATGTTGCTGGCCAGTCACGGCGATGTCGATGCCAGCCACGCGGCGCGTCAGGCCATGGCGGCATTGGGTCAGACCCAGACCATTGCCCTGTGGCAGCGGCTGTTCGACCGTCCGCTCGCACAGGTCCTGTTGACCCATGACGACATGCGCAACCGGCGCCGCTACCTGAATGCGCGCGCCACCTTGCAGGAGCTTCTGCAGCACGAGGTGCTGCCGGTGGTCAACGAAAACGACACCGTGGCGGTGGACGAGCTGACCCTCGGCGACAACGACAATCTCGCCGCCATCGTGGCCGCCCTGGTCGATGCCGACCTGTTGCTGATTGCCACCGACATCGACGGTCTGTATTCGGCCAATCCGCGCAGTGACCCCGACGCCCGCCCGATCGACGAGGTCATCGAGCTGACGCCCGAGGTGATGGCCATGGCCGGCGCCGCCGGCAGCTCGCACGGGACCGGCGGCATGCGCACCAAGCTGGAGGCGGCACAAAAGGCCGCCGGAGCCGGTATCGACACCATTCTTTTCAATGGCCGCAATGCCGACATCGCACGCCTGCTTTCGCACGGCAAGGTGCGTGGGACCCGCTTGCGCAGTACCTCGTCCAAATTGCAGGCGCGCAAATACTGGCTGCGTCACATGCCGGCCGTACCCGGATGCATCCGGGTCGACGCCGGTGCCGCGCGGGCCCTGGGCGTAGGCGGCGCATCGCTGCTGCCGACCGGCGTGGTCGGTGCCGAGGGCGAGTTCCAGCGCGGTGACATGGTGGAAATCGTCAATGCCGACGATTCGCTGTGCATCGCCCGCGGCATCACCCAATACGGTGCGGCCGAAGTCAATATCATCCATGGTTGCCACACCAGCGAGATCGAGAGTCGTCTGGGCTACAGCTACGGCGATTCGGTCGTGCATCGCGATGACCTCGCCACCGTTGGTGGCAGCCACGACACCCATGCCGAAGGAGACCAGGCCCATGACTGATTCCGTTCGCGACCTCGCCCAAAAATGCAAACAGGCCGCCGTCGCGGTGGCCGAGCTGGACACGCAGCAAAAAAACGATTTGCTGCACGCCATGGCCGAGGCCCTCGAGGCTGGCCAGGACACGGTGCTGGCGGCCAATGCCGAAGACATGATCGCCGCGCGCGAAAAGGGCGTCGGCGAAGCCATGCTCGACCGCCTGGCGTTGGACGAAACGCGCCTCAAGGGCATCGCCGATGCCCTGCGTTTTGTCGCCAGCCTCCCGGACCCGGTGGGCCAGGTGACCGACAGCCATGCGTCGGACAAGGGCTTCACCATCGAGCGCGTGCGCGTGCCGTTGGGTGTCATCTCGATGATCTACGAGGCGCGTCCCAACGTCACCGCCGATGCCGCCGCGCTGTGCCTGAAGGCCGGCAATGGCGTGATCCTGCGCGGCGGTTCCAACGCCGTGCGCTCCAACACCGCCATCGCCGCGTGCCTGCACAAGGCGTTGCGCGACGCCGGCCTGCCCGAGCATGCCGTGGTGTTGATGGAAGACTTGAGCCGCGACGCCATGCTCGAATTGATGCAGCTCTCGGACATCGTCGATCTGATCATTCCGCGTGGTGGCGAAGGCCTGATCCGTTTCGTCACCGAGAACGCCCGCGTGCCGGTGATCAAGCACTACAAGGGCGTGTGTCACTTGTACGTGGACAAGACGGCCGATCTGGACAAGGCCGTGGACCTGGCCATCGACGGCAAGGTTTCGCGTCCGGCCGCCTGCAATTCGCTGGAAAACCTGCTGGTGCACGCGGACGTGGCCGAGGCGTTCCTGCCACGCGTGGCCAAGGCCTTGCGCGAGCGCGGCGTGGAGCTGCTCGGCGACGAGCGTTCACGCGCCCTCGTCGACGACATGCAGCCGGCGACCGAGGAAGACTACGACACCGAGTTCCTGGCCTTGAAACTGGCCGTGCGCGTGGTCGACAGCGTTGACGACGCCATTGCGCACATCCGCCAGTACGGCTCGGACCACACCGAGGTGATCGCCACCGAAGACGACGCGGTGGCCAATCGCTTCGTGCATGCCTTGCGTTCGGCCGTGGTCATGGTCAATACCTCGTCGCGATTCAGCGACGGCGGCGAGCTGGGTCTGGGTGCCGAGATCGGCATCTCGACCACACGCCTGCACTCCTACGGTCCGATGGGTGCCGAGGCGTTGACCATCGAGCGTTTCGTCCTGCGCGGCCACGGCGAGGTGCGCCATCCCGAAAGCCGCGTCGGCGCCTGAAGCTGACTCTGTAGGGAATCTCGAACAATACGCATTGTAGGAGCGGCGGCAGCCGCGATGGGGCGGCCCGCACAATGATTGCCTTGCGG
>DASSKC010000162.1:0-3667 GCA_035690885.1 Oleiagrimonas sp.
ACGTTGCGCACGACCGTCGCCCGGTCCAACTCCTGATGACTCATCGTCAACACATCCCCGTCCACGGCCCCTCGCTTGGTGTTTGCCCAAAGGGGACACTTTAACTTTGGGCGAAGGGGACATTACGGCTTTGGGCTAACACGGAGAACTCGGAGCTTGCGGGGGAACCGGGTTCACTTATGGGTGGCCCGTTCCATGTGCTTGCGTGCTTCGAGCGCCCATAAGTGAACCCGGTTCCCTGGCATAACCCGGCTCCCCGGCATAGCCCAGCGCCCCCGCCCACACTGGCCTATAGTCGACGTTGGTTGATCAGTGGGTATACACGCATGGGAACCGTGTTGGCGATGTTCAATGGCGTCGTCTGGTTGTACGTCATGTGGCGTTTCGTACGCCCGTTGCCGCTTGCGCGCGTGCCGAAGGCGATCGTGGCGATCGCGCTTCTGCTTGCCGCCGAGTACCGGTGGATCGTCGACATGACGGTTGGCGGCATCCCCTCCCAGGTCCTGCCGCGCGACGCATTGATCGTGCTGGCATGGGCCTACGGCGCGTTCCTGCTGCTGGCCCTGCTGCTGATCGTGCGCGAGCTGGTCGGCCTGCTGACGTGGCTGGTCCGGCGCTCCGCCGGTCGACGCATTCTGACCTTCGGCAAGCCGCTGTTCGGCATCGGACTCCTGGCGCTCGCCTTGTCCGCCTGGGGCACCTGGCAAGGCGTGAAAGTTCCGGCGGTCAAGACGGTGGACGTGCACCTGGCCGGATTGCCGCCTGCCTTCGACGGTTATCGCATCGTGCAACTGACGGACCTGCATGCCACTCGCCTGCTTCCGGCGTCGTGGATCGCGGACGTGGTCGCCAAGTCCAATGCGCTGCGCCCGGACCTGATTGTCGTCACCGGCGACCTGCAAGACGGCATGCCGTCCGCCCGCCGTGCGGACGTGCTCCCGCTCAGCCGGCTGCACGCGCCGGACGGCGTGCTGATGGTGCCCGGCAACCACGAGTACTACTCCGACTACCGCGGCTGGATGGGAACCTTCCGGCAACTGGGCCTGCACGAACTGCTGAACGCCCACGTGCTGATCCATCACGACGGCGCCACCCTCGCCGTCGCCGGCCTGACCGACCGCGCCGCGCTGCGCTTCGGCCTGCCCGCGCCCGACCTGCAAGCCGCGCTCGAAGGCATCCCGCCCGATGTGCCGGTCATGGTCCTCAGCCACCGCCCCGGCAGCGCCCGCACCATCGCCAAGGCCGGCGCGTTGCTCGAACTGGCCGGCCATACCCACGGCGGCCAGATCCTCGGCCCGAGCCTGCTGACCAAATGGGCCAACAACGGTTTCGTTTCGGGCCTGTACCGCATCGGCGCCATGCGCCTGTACGTCTCCAACGGCACCGGCATCTGGGCCGGCCTGCCGTTGCGTCTGGGTCGGCCATCGGAGATCACGCAGATCATCCTGCACGCGGCGCAATGAATGCCTTGACCGGCTAAAGTAGGCACCATTCCGTACCGCACCCTGTTTCAGCATGCGCAATCCCAACCCGCTCCAGGATCAACTGCTCAAGGCCGGACTGGTCAGCAAACGCAACGCCGCCAAGGCCATGCGCGAACAAACCGCCAAACGCAAGGCCAAGGGCAAGAAGAAGGAGTCCGATGCACCCAGCGCCGATCAGCTTCAGGCGCAGCAGCAACGGCAAGAACAGGCTGCACGCGACCGCGCGCTGGCTGCCGAGCGCAATGCGCAACGCCAGCTCGATGAAGCCCGCGCGCAGGCCCGCCAGATCATCGACACACACCGGATCAAACACGACGGCGACATCGCCTACCGTTTCACCGACGGCAACAAAATCCGCGATATCCTGGTGAACGGCGCGCAACGCACGCAATTGGCCGACGGCACGCTGGCCATCGCACTTCACGACGACAGCTACGCGCTGCTGCCCCGTCAGGCCGCCGACAAGGTACGCGAACGCGACCCGGCGATGATCGTGCTCGACCACGCCGACACGTCAAGCAACCACGACAGCGACGTGGACGACGCGTACTACAAGCAATTCGAAGTACCCGACGATTTGATCTGGTAACCCACGGTTGAGCAGACGACATATGCCGGAGCTGCTTCACATCCGTGCCGAAGACGTGGCCGGTCAACTGACTTGGCACGGCGTCGTCGAAGCGCTTCGCCAAGGCCACATGGGTCCGAAGGCAAGCATGGACGACATGATCCTTGCCCGCGACAAGGACACGTTGCTCAATCGCGCCGCATGGGTCCCCGAACTCGGCATGGGTTTGAAAACCGTGACCGTCATGGCCGGCAACAAGGCCCGTGGCCTGCCGTCCGTGCAGGGCGTCGTGGTCGTTTTCAACAACGATACCGGCGCACCCGAAGCCGTCATCGACAACGAACCGGTGACGTACTGGAAGACGGCCGCCGATTCCGGCCTGGGTGCACGCTTGTTGGCACGCCCGGACATGTGCCGCCTTCTGGTCATCGGCGCCGGCCGTGTCGCCCACTCCCTGGCCGAGGTATACACCGCCCTCTTCCCGGAGTTGAGCGACATCGCGATCTGGAGCCGCACGGCCGCATCGGCCGAGCGACTGGCCTGCACACTGGAGCGACGCGGGATGCCGGCCCGGGCCATTCGGGATTTGCCACGCGAGGCCGGCCGGGCCGATGCGATCACCTGCGCGACCATGGCCTACGAGCCCGTGTTGAAAGGGGAATGGGTGCAACCGGGCACCCATGTCGATCTGGTCGGCGCCTATCGCGCCGACATGCGCGAAGCCGACGACGCCCGGCTGCGCAAATCCCGCATTTTCGTCGACAGCCGTGAAACCACGCTGGACCACATCGGCGAGATGAAAATCCCCCTCGCCGAAGGCGTCATCACGCGGCAGGACGTCCTTGGTGACCTCTACGAACTCTGCCAGGGCAAGACCGGACGCCAGTCACCCGAACAGATCACGGTGTACAAGAACGGCGGCGGCGCGCACCTGGACCTGATCACAGCCAGAGCCATCATCAAGGCCTGCCTCGACTGTCACGACAAGTGGCAACCGGGAGGAAGCGGTTGATAAACGGGAACCCCCTCCGATTGTCCATGGCGCCGTTTTCACGAGCACTTGCGAGTGGACCTGCCACCGTTTCTGTTCCGAAGCACATCCCTCGATGCGGCCTTCACCGACGATCGAAATTCACCGCTTCGGGACGCCGATCACGAGGCCTGACCACGACGGTCCCGGCGAGCATGTCGTGCCACCCCCTTTTGCGCGAGTCGACTCCAACCCAAATGAATCCCAGGCAAAACGGCAGCGCCGAAAGCAGGTACGCAAGATAGCGAACCACGTACTGGATCGTTCTGGCAGGCATCCCCGTGCGCGCATCGACAACACGCGCCGAAATCGCCATCTTGCCCGGCGTAGCTTGCCAAATCATCCAAAGCACCACCGTCGCGACCGCAGGGAAAACCCAATTGACCGCGATATCGGTCGGCCCGACTACGGCCGGATAATCAGGATCCGTGAAGTAGCGCCAGCCATAAACGGACGCCAGCACCGGCGTGGCGACAATCCAGAAAATCAGCGAATCAATGAGCCAGGCACCGAGACGCAACCAGAATCCGACATATTCGAAATTTTCTTCTTCCATGATCAATCCCTGATTTCAGTTCACCCCGG
>DASSKC010000163.1:0-28132 GCA_035690885.1 Oleiagrimonas sp.
CGCTGAAATTGGACGCACCGATGGCGCGGATCTTGCCCGCATCGATCAAGTCGGCGAATGCGCCGAGGGTGTCTTCCTGAGGCACGTCCGGGTCGAATCGATGCGCCTGGAACAGGTCGATCACGTCGGTGTGCAGGCGCACGAGCGCTTCGTCCACCGCCTGCCGGATGCTGGCCGGTGACAGGCCGGGGTTGCGTTTGCCCTTGGCGCTCTTGGTGGCAATCAACACGTGCTCGCGTTTGCCGCCTTGCTGCAGCCACTTGCCGATGATGGTTTCGGACTCGCCGCCGCTCAGCCCCGGCGCCCAGCGCGAGTACACGTCGGCCGTGTCGATCATGTTGAAGCCGGCATCGACGAACGCGTCGAGCAGACGCAACGAGGTCGCCGCGTCGGCGGTCCAGCCGAACACGTTGCCGCCGAACACGAGCGGGGCGATGGACAGGCCCGAACGGCCCAGGGCGCGCTGCTGCATCGGAATCACTCCCAAGCGTGACAGATACCGCATACCATGCGGGTCGCACGGTGCCGATGCAAGTTAAGATAGCGCGTTCGTTACTACGAACGTTTGTCGTTTCTGATCGAGTACCGCCCCATGCAACGTACGGCCATTCTTGTCGATGGTGCCTATTTTCTGGCCCGTTACCGGCGGGTTTATCCCGATCGTGACGCCACCGATGCACGCGCCGTTGCGCATGCGGTGTTCGGCATGGCACTCGATCACATCAAACAGCTCGACCGCGGACGCGAGGCGCTGTACCGCATCTTTTTCTATGACTGCGCGCCCCTGCATCGCCAGCTGACCCGGCCCGTGAGCGGCGAAAGCGTGAATCTGGGCACCAGCGCCATGGCGGGCTTTCGCCGCGACTTGCATGACAGCCTGCGGCGGCAGCGGAAAATGGTATTGCGCCTGGGACGCCTGATGGATCGTGCCGGCCAGTGGAACCTCAAACGCTCGGCTTACGATGCGTTGCACGAAGGCAGCATGACCTGGGCCGAGCTGGGCGACGAGCATTTCGAGCCGGACCTCAAGCAAAGCCAGGTCGACATGAAGATCGGCATCGACATTGCCACGCTGGCATACAAGCAACAAGTCGACCAGATCGTGCTGGTGGCCGGCGATTCGGACTTCGTGCCGGCAGCCAAGCTGGCGCGGCGCGAGGGCATCGACTTCATCCTCGATCCGATGTGGCAGGGTGTGGCGCCGGTATTGCACGAGCACATCGACGGCCTGCAATCGGTATGTCCGCGACCGTATTGACCAATTGGGGGCATGTTTTGGTGCTAGTGTGCACGACAATCGCGGAGCCTTGCGTCAGGAATACAAGCATGTACAAGACCGTTGTTGCAGGATCCCTTGCGTTGTTGCTGTGCGCCTGCGGCAGTTCCCAGCCGCCGGCAACGACCACGGCATCGTCGGCTTCCACGCCCGCCGCTGCCACCAGCGCGCCCTTTGCCACTGATCAGCCGAACGAGATGGTGCCGCCGCGCAGTGCCGCGCAGTTGTCTGCCGACATGCTGCACAAGGTGTTGTCCAGCCCGGCGCGCGACAAGGCGGCGCGTGCCCTGGATGCCCAGCGCCATCCTGCGCGCACATTGGCCTTTTTTGGGCTGCGCCCGGACATGAACGTGATCGAGGTGGCACCCGGTGACGGCTGGTATGCGGCCATTCTTGCGCCATTGCTGGAACAGGACGGCACCTACACGGCGACGACGGTGTCGCCGTTGGCCAGCAAGCAGGCCGGTGTCGTCATGCAGGCATTGCGCAAGACGTTCGATGGCGATCGCGGGCATTTCGGTCGCGCGCGACTGGCGTCGTTCGATCCGCACACGCCCAATCTGGGTACGCCCGGTTCGGCCGACATGGTGCTGAGCTTTCGCGACGTGCACGTGTGGGTCGCCAAGGGCACGGCCGGCACCATGTTCCGCGCCATCCACGACGTGCTCAAGCCGGGCGGGGTGTTCGGCGTGGTCGACAACCGTGCGCCCGCCGACGCGGACCTGGACGATTTCAAGGGCACGCCCTGCCTGCGCCAGGCCGACGTGATCAAGTTGGCGGTGCGGGCCGGATTCAAGCTGGCTGAAGCCAGCGACATCAATGCAAACCCCGCCGACGAAGGTTGCGGCAAGCAGGTCGGTGCCGATGCCGATCGCATGACCTTGCGCTTCGTCAAACCGGCCAAGCCGGCGCACGCGCAATCGGCCTGATCCATCCATCATGCTGATTGCGTTGAACAAGCCGCATGGGGTGTTGTGCCAGTTCAGTGACGCCGATGGACGTCCCACGCTGGCGCGCTACGTGCGGCAAAAAGGCGTGTACGCCGCCGGGCGCCTGGATCGCGACAGCGAGGGTCTGCTGCTGCTGACCGATGACGGCGCGCTGCAGCACCGGTTGACCGATCCGCGCCATAAACAGCCCAAGACCTATCTGGTCCAGGTCGAGCGCATGCCCGATGCGGCGGCGCTGGAAGCCTTGCGTGGTGGTGTGACGCTGAAGGACGGCCCGACCCGTCCGGCCGACGTGGCGCTGCTTGAGCACGAGCCGGACTGGCTGTGGCCACGCGATCCACCGGTACGCTTTCGCAAGAACGTACCCACGGCGTGGCTGTCCATGACCCTTCGCGAGGGACGCAATCGTCAGGTGCGGCGCATGACGGCCGCCGTCGGCTATCCGACCTTGCGGTTGATCCGCACGAGGATCGGTCCGCATGTGCTGGACGGGCTGGCACCAGGCACCACGCGCATTCTCGATCCGTGAACGCCGGGCGGACCGCGGACGTCCCCGTCCGCATGCGGACAGAATGTCCGCGGTCCACGGGTCACGCAGCCGTGCAGGTCGGGTTGGCGTCATCAACCCGACACAGCGTGACGTGACACGAATGTCGGCTTACACCTGCGGCGCAACCCGACCTACAGCGTGGTATCCAGGCCGAAGAAGGCTTGTGCCGTGGCGGTACTGCGGGCGGCCGTTGTGGCCACGTCTTCGTCGCGATCGCGCGCCACCTCACGGCAGATATGTGCCAGGTACATCGGTTCGTTGCGGCGATGTGACGGCTTCGGTTCGGCGTTGCGCGGCAGCAGGTAAGGGGCGTCGGTTTCCAGCATCAGCCGATCGGCCGGGATGTCGTGCACGAACTCGCGCAGGTGGGTGCCGCGACGCTCGTCGCAGATCCAGCCGGTGATGCCGATGTGGCAGTCCAGGTCCAGGTAGTGATGCAGCGCTTCGCGGGTGTCGGTGAAGCAATGCACCACCGCCGCCGGCAACTTGTCGCGCGCGCTCTTGAGCAATGCCAGGAAATCGTCGTGTGCCTGGCGCTGGTGCAGGAACACCGGCATGCCGAGGTCGATGGCGATGGCCAGTTGCTTTTCGAATGCGGCCAGCTGCGCCTCGCGCGGCGAGTAATTGCGGTGGTAGTCGAGTCCCATCTCGCCGACCGCGCGCACTTCGTCGGCCACCGCCAGGCTGCGTATCAGCGCGTCGGTGTCGGCATCGTAATCGGCGGCATGGTGCGGGTGCACGCCGGCGGTGGCATACAGCCGACCGGGATGCGCGCGCGCCAGCGCCAATGCATCGCGGCTGCCGTCGGCGCTGGCGCCGGTGACCATCATGCGCGTGATGCCGTGCGTGCGCGCGCGTTCCAGCATGGCGTCGAAGTCATGCCGGAACGATTCGTGGGTCAGGTTGGCGCCGATGTCGATCAGTGGCGGTGGCGTCGTGTCGGGCATGCGTGATTACAGGTTCTGGTAGCTGGGGCCGGAGCCGCCTTCGGGCGTGGTCCAGGTGATGATCTCGTACGGATCCTTGATGTCGCAGGTCTTGCAATGCACGCAGTTGGCAGCGTTGATCTGCAGGTCACGGCGGCCATTTTCGTCCTCGACCATTTCGTATACGCCAGCCGGGCAGAAGCGCTCGCACGGATTGCCGTATTCGACGGTGCAACGGTCGATGCAGATGTTGGTGTCGGTCACCTTGAGATGGATCGGCTGATCCTCGTCGTGTTCGGTGGCGGCGAAGTAGACGCTGGCCAGGCGGTCACGCGGTGGCAAATCGCGTTTGCCCCAGCCGTAGTCGGGCGGCGTGCAGTCGTCGAGTTTTTCCAGTGACGACCAATCGGCATGGTTCTTCAGTGTCCACGGCGACAGGCCGGCGGTGACGGTTTCCCAGGCGGCGTTGGCCAGGCCCCGCCACAGGCCCTTGTGAAAGCCGGGACGGATGTTGCGCACCTTCTTCAGCTCGGCCATGACCGGCGAAGCGCGCAAGCGCGCATCGAAGCCCCGGCTTTCCGAACGCTCGGCCACGTGTTCGGCCGCCAGCATCGCCGAGCGCATGGCCTGGTGCGTACCTTTGATCTTGGGCACGTTCATCAGGCCCGCGGCGTCGCCGATCAGCAGTGCGCCGGGCATTTCCGTGGTCGGCAGCGACTGATAACCGCCTTCGATCAGTGCACGGGTGCCGGCGGACAGGATCTGGCCACCCTCGAGCAACTGCTTCACCTTGGGATGGTGCTTGAGTTGCTGGAAAGCCTCGAACGGTTTGAAGTTCGGGTCGCGGTAATCGAGTCCGACCACGAAGCCGATGGCCACGCGGTCGTCGGTGAGGTGGTAGATGAAGCTGCCGCCGTAGGTGTCGTTGTCCAGCGGCCAGCCGACCGAATGGGCGATGTGGCCCGGCTGCACGCGTCCGGACGGCAATTGCCACAGTTCCTTGAAGCCGATGCCGTAGGTTTGCGGATCGCAGTCGGTGTCCAGTTCGAAGCGCTTGATGAGCTGTTTGCTGAGGCTGCCGCGGCAGCCTTCGGCCAGCACGGTCACCGGCGCCAGGATGTCGATGCCCTCGGTGTAGCCGGGTTTGTGCGAGCCGTCGCGGGCCACGCCCATGTCGCCAATACGTACGCCGGCCACCGCGCCGTCGTCATTGAACACGGTGTCGGCGGCGGCGAAACCGGGGAACAGGTCCACGCCCAGGCTTTCCGCCTGCGGTGCCAGCCAGGCGCATAGTGCCCCCAGCGAGACGATGAAGTTGCCGTGGTTGTTCATCTGCGGCGGTGTCGGCAGCTTGGTCGCGCGTTTGGCGTCGCGCAGCATGTAGAAGGCATCGTGCGTGGCCGGCACGCAGATCGGCGGCGGGTTGTCGCGCCAGCCCGGCAGCAACTCGTCCAGTGGCTCGGGTTCGATGACCGCGCCGGACAGGATTTGCGCGCCGATGGTCGAGGCCTTCTCGATCACGCACACGCTGGTGTCTGGCTGCAACTGTTTGAGACGAATGGCAAAAGCCAGTCCGGCGGGGCCGGCGCCGACCACCACCACGTCATATTCCATGGTCTCGCGTTCGCTCATGACGGGCATTCTCTGGAAAGTGTGCCGCTCCATGTTAATGGATGGCTTGGGTCGGGGAATGGTCTGTCCGGGTTACGGCGCCATGGTCCGGGCTGCGGCGTGGCCTTGCCTTTGCGTCGCCATTGGAGTTCCATCGGGGTTCGCGCATGTGTATCGCGCTGGCGCGCGCGGCGATACCGATGCGGGATGTCGTCCCACAAGGAAACCCATGAACAATTTGCCACCGCTTGATGCCACCGAACTTCGTCGTGCCAGCCTGTGCCAGGTCCTGCATTGGCTGGCCCTCGAGCGCACCTCGCCGCAGGCACTGGCCGATGCCTACCGCGATGCGATCGAGCGGCTCAATCCATCGATCAACGCGTACATCGATTCGCGTTCGGGCTTGCTGGAAGAGCAGGTGCAAAGTGCGACGCGACGTCGACGCGACGGCCTGATCGGACGCCTGGACGGCGTCCCGCTGGCGATCAAGGACAATTTCGACATCGCCGGCTGGCCCACCGGTGCCGGCTTGCCGGGGCGCGCCAATACGCAAGCGTCGCACGACGCCCACGTCACCGCCCGATTGCGCGCGGCCGGCGCCGTGGTGTTGGGCAAGACCAATCTGGACGAGGGCGCCCTGGGCGCCACCACCAGCAACCCGCATACCGGCGCCACGCACAACCCGCATCGTCATGGTTACACCGCTGGCGGCTCGTCGGGCGGCTCGGCGGCCGCGGTGGCGGCCGGCATGGCGGTGGCGGCCATCGGTTCGGACAGCCTGGGTTCGATCCGCATCCCGGCCAGCTATTGCGGCGTGTGCGCGATCAAGCCCACGCATGGCGAGATTTCCGCGCGCGGTCTGGTGCCGGCGGCGCGACGGTTGGATGCCGTGGGTATCCTGGCGCGCAGTGTCGATGATTTGACCGTGTTGCTGCAGGTCTTGGCCGGTTACGACGCCGACGACGCGCGTTCACGCCATCGGCGCGTGGCCTTGTCGCCACCGGACTGGAATCCGGGACACCTGCGTACCGGTTTGCTGCCGGACCTCGCCGCGCTGGGCGTGGACCCGCAAGTGATCGAGGTATTCCAGGCCGCGCTGGACAAACTCCCGCACGAATTGGGCACGCAGCAATCAGTGGATTTCAGCGATTGGGATTTCGCGCGCACCCGTCGCGCCGGCTTGTTGCTGATGGAAGCGGAAATGCTGGGCACGTTCGCCGGCGATCTGGCCGACACGAACTTCCCGGTGTCCGATGGCTTCCGTCGCATGCTCGACTACGCGGCCGGCAAGTCCGCCGCCGACTATGCGCGTGCCGATCGCGTACTCGACGAGGCGGGCTTGAAGATGCGCCGCCTGTTCGCGCAGGTGGACGTGTTGATCATGCCGACCACGCCGCAAGGTGCGTTCCCGCTGGACGGCCCGGTCCCGGACAATCAGGCGGACTTGACGTCTTTTGCCAGTCTGGCGGCGTGTCCGGCCATCAGCATCCCCATGGGGACGCTGTCCGACGGCATGCCCGTGGGCATGCAGCTGGTGGGGCCGCGCGGTTCGGACCTGCGCCTGCTGGAGTTGGCCGGTATCTGTGCGGCGGCCCTGGATGCCGCACCGGCGTATCCGGTCGAACCGGCGGCAACGTAACCGTACGCGAGGATCATGGCGAGGGCGTCGGGCACATCGTCGGAAATTGTCCCGGACACCCCTGCACGTCATAATGGCCGTTCCCCATCTTCTTTGCGGCGGATCCTCCACATGGCGCAACAAACCGTACTCAACGCCGTGCACCGTCAATCGGGTGCGCGCATGGTCGACTTCGGCGGCTGGGACATGCCGGTCAACTACGGCTCGCAGATCGAGGAGCATCACGCCGTGCGCCAAAGCGTCGGCATGTTCGATGTTTCGCACATGCGCGTGGTCGATCTGCATGGTGAGCGCGTGCGGGATTTCATGCGTCACCTCGTGGCCAACAACGTGGACAAGATCGCCACCGGCAAGGCGCTGTACACGTGCATGTTGAATGAACGCGGCGGCGTGATCGACGATCTCATCGTCTACGACCTGGGCGACACGTTTTTTCGCACCGTGGTCAACGCCGCCACGGCGGAAACGGACATCGCATGGATCGGCAAACAAGCCGCGGCATTCGATGTCGAGGTCAAGCCGCGCCCCGACTTCGCCATGATCGCGGTGCAGGGGCCGCAGGCACGTGAAACGGTCATCGGCCTGCTGGCCGCCGTCGATCGCGAGCGCATGCGTGAGCTCGGGCGTTTCAGTGCCGCCGCCGCACAAGGCTTGCACGGCGTGCCGCTGTTCGTCGCGCGCACCGGCTACACGGGAGAGGACGGTTTCGAGATCATGGTGCCGGTCACGCACGCCGTCGAGTTGTGGAATGCGCTCGCCGAAGCCGGCGCACGGCCGGCAGGGCTGGCCGCGCGTGACACGCTGCGGCTGGAAGCGGGCTTGAACCTTTACGGCCAGGACATGGACGAGACCGTCACGCCGTGGGAGGCGGGCCTGGGCTGGACCGTGTCCATGGACGAGGGGCGCGACTTCATCGGGCGTGCCGCGCTCGAGCAACAAAAGGCCGACGGCGTGCCGCGGCGCATGGTGGGCCTGGTCATGGACGCCAAGGGCGTGTTGCGTCACGGCCAGAAGGTCCTGACCGCGGCCGGCGAGGGCCAGGTCCTGTCCGGCGTTTTCGCCCCCACGCTGGGGAAGGCGGTCGCTTTTGCGCGGGTCCCTGCCGGCGAGACGGGAGACGACGTCAAAGTCGACATCCGTGGACGCGAAGTGCCGGTGCGCGTGGTCAAGTATCCTTTCGTGCGCAACGGCAAGCCGCGCGAAGGCATCGTGTGACATGCCTGCCACTGTCGTGGCACAGCCGTTAGAATCGACGCATCCCCGCTCCAAACCAAGGACACATGACCCATGAGTGACATACCCGGCGACCTGAAGTTTCTCAAGACCCACGAGTGGGCACGTCTGGAAGAGGACGGCCTGGTTCGGATGGGTATCTCCGACCATGCCCAGGAACTTCTGGGCGATCTCGTCTACGTCGAGTTGCCCGAGATCGGCGCGCATCTCGATGCCGAGGTTGCCGCGGCGGTGGTTGAGTCGGTCAAGGCGGCATCGGACATTTATCCGCCGGTGTCCGGCGAGGTCGTGGCAGTCAACGACGCGCTCGAAGACAAGCCCGAATTGATCAACGAAGATGCCTTCGGTGAAGGCTGGATTTTCGTCATCAAACCCGACAACAGGGATGATGTCGACGGGCTTCTCGGTCCCGAGGCGTATGCCGAGTTGCTTGAAGCCGACGACCACTGATCAGCGTCGCCAAATGGAGAACGGGCCGACTTTGCCGGCCCGTTTTCCATGTCGGGCGAAAAAAACTTCACGCGCCATTGTTGCGTGTTCAGCAACGACTGTCGGTCGTGAATGCATGCGACGAATGGCATGCGTCGTGTTGCGCGGCGACTGGCCGGTAGCGTGGTTCGTGTTGGTGCGGTGTCAAGCGAAACCGTTGTCTGATGCGGGATGTGCGTGGAGTCATCGTGCTGTGATGCAATTTCCATATAGACGTTTATACGTCTGCATTGATTCGCGAATGGTTCGATCATTGTTTTGCGCTCCGAAAAACTTGCCGATGCGTGTCCGCCGAATGCGTGCGCGTTGCGCGTCAAATTGATTGACACCACGTTTTTTCCGGAATAGCTTTTGCCTCCAATGACGGCGTGCGCGCGAGGAAGTTGGTGAAATACGTCAAGCCATACGTGAAACACGGGGACAAGGCGGCAGCAGTTCGCAAGATCACCGTCTCGGTTCCGATGCATGTGTTGCGACTTCTTTCCAATGAGCGAACACGACGTCAGGTAAGCAACCTGCGGCACGCCACCAACAGCGATCTTTTGTGCGAGGCGTTTCTGCATGCTTTTACTGGGCAACCACTGCCAACCGATGAGGAGCTGAGACGAACCATGGCTACTGCAAAGAAATCCGCCAAGAAACCGGCCGCCAAGAAGGCGACCCGCAAATCCACTGCCAAGAAATCCACTGCCAGGAAAGCCACTGCCAAGCGGCCTGCCCGAAAGGTCGCAAAGAAAACCGCTGCCAAGAAGACCGCTCGCAAGAGCACCCGCAAGACGGCGGCACGCAAGGCCACCAAGAAGGCGGTCAAGAAGACTGCACGCAAGACGGCTGCCAAGAAGGCGACCAAGAAGGCAACGAAGAAGACAGCGCGCAAGACGACCGCCAAGAAGGCCGCCAAGAAGCCGGCACGCAAGACAGCGGCCAAGAAGGCGACCAAGAAAGCCGCACGCAAGAGTCCGGCCAAGAAGGCGACGAAGAAAACCGCGCGCAAGACGGCTGCAAAGAAGGCGACAAAGAAGACCGCCAGGAAGACGGTACGCAAGACCACCGTCAAGAAGGTGACCACCAAGAAGACGGTGCGCAAGACGACCGCCAAGAAGGCCACCAGGAAGACTGCACGCAAGAGTCCTGCCCGGAAGGCGACCAAGAAGACGACGAGCTGAGTCGCAATCCGCAACACGATTTTGCCGATGGTTCTCCCTGTGGCTGCCCAGCGCAGGGCTTCACCAGGCAAGCGATTTTCACCCCGGGTTGCCCGGGGTGTTTCGTTTTCGGGCTTCGCGCAGGTCCAATGCAGGAACCTTTCCTATTGGCATCGACGGGTGAAACCGGGTACCTTTCGGCTGTCCGTGCCGAAGGGCGTGCTGATTTGCCCCTTGGCCGGTTGACGGGGGGTCCGTGTATGCCTGCGGTTATGCCGTTGCCGATTTGCTCGCCAAGCGACGCAGATCGCTCTTCATTTCGTGCATGCCTGTGATTACTTCGTTCCGCCGAGTCGCTCGGGCGTCATTCGCACATTGCGGAAAACCGCCCCGGCACGGATATGTGGATCACGAGCAGAAGGCACATGAATACTTCAAAAGCTACTTCATCCTTCCGGCGCGAGCGTGGGTTTTCGCTCGTGTCCGCCCTGGTCATCCTCGCCATCATCGTGGCGGTCGCGGTGGCGGCATGGTTCCTGATCATCCATCCGCACCGACAGGCCACGCAGTCCGGCCGCATGACCGTGAGCGCGGGCAAGCCATCGACAGGCAAGGCGGCACCGCCGCCGGCGGACGTGGCGGCCATGTCCAACTCGCAGTTGCTGTCCGAAGCCAGCAAGGCGATCAAGGACCAGCGACTGCTCGCGCCCGAGGGCAACAATGCGTTCGAGTTCTACCTGAAAGTGCTCGATCGCCAGCCGGACAATCAGGTGGCCAAGGACGCGCTGCGCGAGATTTTCCCGTTCGCGGCCAATGCGGCCGAGCAGGTGATCAACCGTGGTCGCTTTGCCGAGGCGGAGCGTGAAATCGGCTTGCTCGCCAAGGCGGCGCCCGACAACTACACGTTGACGATCCTGCGCTCCAAGCTGGATGCGCGGCGCAGGGTGGCCGCGCACCAGCAAGAGGCCGAGCAACTTGCGCAGCAGAAACAGGCAGCGGCGGCGCTGGCCGCTGCCAGGGCCCAGGCGGCCGCGAAGGCCAAGGAGGCCGAGCAAGCCAGGCAGCTGGCCGCCAAGCAGGCCAAGCAGCTGGCTGCGGCCAAGGCCGCCGCCAAGGCACGCCAGACCGAGGCGGCCAATCAGCCGCAGCCGGCCGAAAAAGCCAAGGTCGTGATCCACAATGCGGTGCTGGTCCAGCAGGTCACGCCGCGTTACCCGCCGGCGGCGGCGCGCATGCGTCAACGTGGGTGGGTCGAGGTGCAGTTCACGGTCGGGGTTGACGGCAAGGTGCATCACGCGCACGTGGTCGAGGCCCAGCCGACGCACGTGTTCGATCACGCCGCGGTTTCGGCCGTGTCGCAGTGGCAATACAAGCCAGCCACGCGCAACGGCAAGCCGATTCCGGTGACCATGCGTCAGCGCATCGAGTTCAAGCTGCAGCGTTGAACCTGCGCGCAACGATTCATTGAGTGTCAGTCCCGGGGTGTTGTCGTCCGACACCCCGGGATTCTCATTTGTGTCGGCGCTTGCCGTCCAGACCGGCCCAGTCCACGTGCGGCAGACCGAGCAGCCGGTCGAAGAACATGGGCATGAGGCCGGCCGGAACCGGATCGGTGCAGTTCCACAGGATCACCATGCCGATGCCGTACTCGGGAAAAAATCCGATCTCGGCGCGATAGCCTTGCACCGCGCCGGCATGGAATATCAGCGTGTGGCCGGCGTAATCGTAGACGCGCCAACCCAGCGCGTAATGGGCATGGTGAACGCGCGCGCGTCGCCATGGCGTGGCCCAGGTTTCGCTGGGTGTGTTGATGCCCGGCGCGTGCAGGGTTTTCAAAAGCGCCGGTGACAACACGCCGGGGCGATGGCCCATTTGCGCGATCAGCCATTGCTCCATGTCGCGGATGCTGGCGTTGACGCCGGCGGCAGGCGACACGTGGTAGTAGTCGAGGTTGGGCTCGTAAGGTACCCAGTGACCGTTGCGGTAACGGTGCGGACGGGCCCAGCTTTTGCTGTGTTCGAGGCCGTAGCGGCCGTAGCTGGCCGTGGTCATGCCCAGCGGCCGAAAAATGTGCTGACCGACCTCGCGATCGAAAAAGCTGCCGGTGCGGGCATGGATCACGTCGCCAAGCAGACTGAAGGCGATGTTCTGGTAGCTGTAGCAGGAACCGACGTCGCAGATCGGGTCGATGCGATACAGCTGCCGTACCAGTTTTTCGTACGGAATGTTGGCTTCCAGGCGCAAGTCGTAGCTGTTGCGCGGCAGCCCGAGGCGTTGCCCGGCGATGTCGCGGACCGTGGCGTTGCGGGTGTCCTTGAGGTCCTTGAGCTTGAAGAACGGCAGGATGTCGTTGAGTCGCGAATCCCATGACAGCCGACCGTTTTGCACCAGCAGTCCGGTCATGGCCGTGGCAAAGGCCTTGGACAGCGACGCAAGGCGGAATACCGACGTCGGCGTCACGTGCTCACCGGTGTGTGCGTCGGCGTAGCCCATGGTGCGCTCGAAGCGCACATGCGATCCCACGACCACGGCGGTCGCCAGCCCGACCACGTCGTTGCGTTCGGCAACCCGGTCCAGCCAGTGGTTGTAGGCGTCGATGGCCGCCTTGATGCGCTTGTCGGGGATGGCTGGAGCCGTTGTGGTTGCCGATGCCACGTCGGTGTTCGCGGGTACAGCGGGGGCGGCAACAAGCGGGGTGGCGGCAAGCGCCCCGAAAGCGAGCGAGAGGGCGAAGACAAGACGTGGCAGCATGGTACTCTGGACAGGCAATGGCGCGCGTGCGCCAGGGAGAGATCGCCGATGACAGGCTTGATTGTTGTTCTGGTTATTGTCGCCATCATTGTGGTGTACTTGATCGCCGTCTACAACGGCCTTGTACGTGCCCGCAACGGCTACAAAAACAACTTTGCGCAAATCGACGTGCAGCTCACGCGCCGGCACGATCTGATTCCCAATCTGGTCGAGACCGCCAAGGGTTACATCGCGCACGAACGCGAGACCCTGGAAGCGGTCACGCAAGCGCGCACGGCGGCCGTCAGTGGCCTGGACGGGGCCAAGGCACAGCCGGGTGACCCGGGCGCCATGCAGGAGCTGGGCCGCTCGGAAAACATGCTCACGCAGACATTGGGGCACTTGTTCGCCGTGACCGAGGCCTATCCGGACCTCAAGGCCAACCAGAACATGATGCAGTTGTCCGAGGAGCTGACCTCGACCGAAAACCGCATCGCGTTCGCGCGTCAGGCGTACAACGACAGCGTGATGACCTACAACAACAAATGCGAGACCTTCCCGCCGTCGCTGGTCGCCGGCAGTTTCGGCTTCAAGTCGGCCGAACCGCTGGAGCTGGAGAACCCGGAAGCGCGCAAGGCGCCCGAAGTGTCCTTCAGCTGATCGTGACCACGACCGACACCCGGTAACCATCGCCCATGGACTTTTTTGCCCAGCAGGCCAAAGTGCGTCGCAGCAGCCGCTGGCTGGTGGTGTTGTTCGTGCTCGCGGTGGTGGCCGTGATCGTGGCCGTGGACATCGTGTTCGTGCTGGCATTCGGCTGGCATGAGCGACCCTCGCAGGTGGCTGGCGCCGGCGCCGCGATGCAGGGTTCGTCGCTGCATTTGAACTGGATCGCGATTGCCGAGGTCAGTGCGGTCGTGCTGGTCCTGATCGGGGTAGCGTCCCTGTATCGTGCGGCCAGCTTGCGCGGCGGCGGCTCGGTGGTGGCGCTCGGCATGGGGGCGACGCCGGTTCCCGCCGACACCGGCAACCCGGTATGGCGGCGCCTGCGCAACGTCATCGAGGAAGTGGCCATCGCGTCGGGCGTGCCGGTCCCGGATATTTTCGTGCTCGAAGGCGAATCCGGCATCAATGCATTTGCCGCCGGTTACACGCCCTCGGACGCGGCCGTGTGCGTCACCCAGGGTTGTCTGGACCGGCTCACCCGTGACGAATTGCAGGGCGTGATCGCGCACGAGTTCAGCCACGTGCTCAATGGCGACATGCGGCTCAATATTCGCCTGATGGGCTTGTTGTTCGGCATTCTGGTGCTCAGCATCATCGGCCGCTTCATGATGTTTTCCGGTGCGGGCGTACGCTCGCGTGGCAGCAATACGGCCTATCTGGCCCTGATCGGCATCGCGGTGATCGCGGTCGGCTATGTCGGCTACTTTTTCGGACGCCTGATCCAGGCGGCCGTGTCGCGTTCGCGCGAGTCGCTGGCCGATGCGTCGGCGGTGCAGTTCACGCGTCAGACCGACGGCATCGCCGGTGCTCTCAAGAAGATTGCCGCGCTGCAGGAAGGCTCGCGCCTGGCCGCGCACAACAAACACGAAGTGGCACACATGTTGTTCGGCGAAGCTGGCGGATTTTCGCGCCTGTTCGCCACCCATCCGCCCTTGCCCGAGCGTTTGCAGGCGCTGGGTGTGGCATGGGACGAGAACGAGATGGAGCAACTGGTGCGGGCGTGGCAACAACCGCAGCGCGCCAGTGATCCGGAGCAGGCGTCGGCATCCTTGTCGGGCTTTGCTCCGGGCGTCGCCTCCGGCGTGGCGGCGACCGCCGCTTCGGCAGGCGCGGACTTGCCCGATGCGCGGGCCACCATGGCGGTCGACGCGGCAGCGGTCAGTGCACAGGTCGGCGCACCGGGCGCCGGTGCGTTCGATCTTGCCGGCGTGTTGCGTGATCGCCTGCCGGTGGATGTGGACGAGGCGGTGAAGCATCCGCGCCAAGCCCAGGCATTGCTTCTGGCGTTGGCGATGGATCGTGACGCCAAGGTGCGCGACGCGCAATTGCTTACCATCGACAACACCCTGGGCAGCGACTGCGCGCAGGATGCCGAGCACGCGTTGTCGCAACTGATCGGCGTCCACCCGATGCAGCGCTTGCCGCTGGCGGCATTGGCGTTTCCTGCCTTGCGCAGGCGGCCGCGGCCGGAGGTGGAAAAGTTGCTGGACACCTTGTGCGCGTTGGTGCAGGTCGATCACAGCGTGGACCTGCATGAGTACTGCCTGGTGCGTCTGCTCGACCTCCAATTGCGCGACCTGCTGGACCCGTCGGCCGGCTTCACGCCCGGCCGCAAGCGCTTGCGGCAATGTCGCGAGAGCTTTGCATCGCTGCTGGCGCTGGTCGCGGCCCACGGTCATGCCGGCGACCACCAGGCGGCGCAGCGTGCGTGGACACGGGCTCTGGGTCATGCCCTGCCCGACGCCCGCATCGCGTTTGCCTTGCCCGAAAACTGGCAGGCGGCCATGGATCGCGCCTTGCATGAACTGGATGCCCTGCGCGCCAGCGACAAGCAGCGGGTGGTCGAGGCCATGGCCATCGTCGTGGGTGAGGACGGTGTGGTCACCGTGGCCGAAGCCGAATTGCTGCGCGTGATCTGTGCGTCGCTGCATTGTCCCGTGCCGCTGCTCGATGCACGCCCGCAGTCGCCTGTGGACGCGTGAGCGACAGGCCTCGCACCCTGCACCGAATCGGCTTGCCGGCATGAATGCATTCCGCGCGTACTTGCGCAACAACGTGGCTGCGGACGAAGCCGCGCCGCTGGCGTGGTCGTCACTGGCGTTTTTCCTGATCCTGACCTCGTATTACGTGATCCGCCCGGTGCGCGACCAGCTCAGTGGTGCGGTCGGCTCGGTGGCCTTGCCGTGGTTTTTTGCCGGAATATTCCTGGCGATGGTGATGCTGACGCCGGTATTCGGCTGGCTGGTGTCGCGCTTCGACCGGCGTCGGCTGCTGGTGTGGGTGTACGGCTTTTTCATCTTGTGTCTGCTTGCGTTCGTGCCCGTTTTCATGGCGCAACGCGAGGTGGGTGCGCGCACGCTGGGCATCGCCTTTTTTACCTGGGTCAGCGTGTTCAATCTGTTCGTGGTGTCGTTGTTCTGGAGCCTGATGGCAGACCTGTGGACCGGGATGCAGGCGCGGCGCCTGTTTCCCTTGATCGCGTTCGCCGGCATGCTTGGTGCGATCGCCGGCCCTCCGCTGACCCACGCGTTGGTGAAGCAACTGGGCGTGGCACCGCTGCTGGTGGTGTCGGCCGTGCTGTTGACGTTGGCCCTGGCGGTGTTGCTGGTGTTGTCGATGCGGCGCACGGGCGTGCGCCAGGTCGCAGCCAACGTGCCCGTCGGCGGTTCGTTGTGGGCCGGCGTGCGCCAGGCTTTCATGCAACCGTTCGTACGTTACATGGCGATGCTGATGTTGCTCAGCGATGGCATCGGCACACTTGCGTATGCGCTGGTCGCCGACTACGTGAAGGCGCAACAGGCCGGACGCGTGGCCCGGGTCGCGTTTTATGCCGACCTGGACCTGATCACCAATCTGTTGGGCGCGGTATTGCAGCTGACCATGACGCGCTGGGTCCTCAAGCGCCTCGGGGCCGGTTGGGGGCTGGTCATTCCGGCGCTGATCAACGTGGTGTTGCTGGGCTCGATCGCGGTGTTCGGTGTCGGCGCGATGAAGACCTTCGGCATCGGCGTGTCGCTGTTGCTGGTCTTGCAGGTGGTCAATCGTGCCTTGCAGTACGGCATGACCAAACCGGCCAGTGACGCACTGTATTCGCGCGCCAGCCGGGAGGCGCGCTACAAGGGCAAGAACTTCGTCGAGACCACCGTCTGGCGCCTGGGTGACGTGATCGTCACCAGCGGTCTGAACGGTCTGCGTGCCGTGGGTGCGGGCATCACCGTGATTGCCGGCCTGGCGACGGGGCTGTCGGCGCTCGCCGCCTGGCTTGGTCACCGCGCCGGCGACGCGCCGGACCTGGAGCACGATCCGACGCCCGCACCTGAAAAATGACGCGAGCGCGCCGAAACGCTGCGCCCCGCGTTGTCATCCGGCGATGTAGCGTTCCAGATGTTCGATTTCCTGCGCCTGTTCGTCGATCACCGCCTTGACCAGGTCGCCGATGGACACGACGCCGACCACCTTGGTGCCGGCCAATACCGGCAGGTGGCGCACACGGCTGTCAGTGCAAAGGCGCATGCACTCGGTCACGCTGGTATCGGGCGCGACGCTCAGCGCCGGACTGGCCATGATGCTGGCCACGGTCGTGCTGGCCGAGGAATGGCCTTGCAGGATCACTTTGCGAGCATAGTCGCGTTCGGATACCACGCCGACCAGCTCGTCATCGCGCATGACCAGCAGTGCGCCCACGCGTTGCTCGGCCATCTGCTTGATGGCATCGAGTACTGCTGCATCGGGGGCAATGGCATAGACCGAATTGCCCTTGGTCTCCAGAAGATGTTTGACCTGTTGCATGCTGTCCTCCCGGGACCGGCCGTTTGTGGCCGGCTCGAGGTCAGTCTAGCGCGGTTGGCGGGGCCTGGGTGAATTGGTGGAAACCACGCCGATCGGCGTGATGCCGGCGTGCGCAACGGATGTCAGCGATGGGCGCGAGGCCGAGGCGGATCGTCCTCGGTCACGTAGCGGGTGCCGCCGAGCTGTTGCATCTGCTGTTTGATCCAGTTGACGCGTCTTTCGACGTAGGCAGAGGGGTGATTGGCGTGCAGATGCAGCGGGTTGGGCAGCACCGCCGCCAGCAATGCCGCCTGGCGTTTGGTCAGGTGCGCGGCATCGCGATGAAAGTACAGGCGGCTGGCAGCGCCCACGCCGTAGATGCCGTCGCCGAACTGGGCGATGTTGGCGTATACCTCGAGAATGCGCTGCTTGGGCCAGGTGATGTCCAGAAGCACGGTGAAATAGACCTCGATGCCCTTGCGCACCCAGCTGCGTCCGCCCCACAGGAACAGGTTCTTGGCGGTTTGCTGGGTGATGGTGCTGGCGCCACGCAGGCGGTCGCCTTCCTCGGCTTCTTCGATGGCCGTGTGGATGGCGTGGATGTCGAAGCCGTGGTTGAACGGAAAGGTCTGGTCTTCACTGGCGACCATGGCCAGGGGTGCGAGCTTGCTCATGCGCGACCATGACACCCAGTGGTAGTGCAGTTCGAAGTCGTCCTCGCCGTGGATCCATGCCGAGGCCTGGCGTTCGAGCATGAACGCGCTGGTCGGCGGCGGCACGAAGCGCAATACCAGCACCAGCAACCAGGTGACACCGATCCATGCCAGCGCGATCCAGCCGATCAGGCACAACACGCGGCGCGTACGCGTGCGCTTGCGTCTTCTTGCGCGCCGGCTCATGCATCCGCCGCGGGGCGGGAGGTGTCATGTGCCGCGAAGTTGCCGACCGCCGCTTGCGTCAGAACCTCGATCGGCTGCGCACGCGCGTACAGGAATCCCTGGCCCACGCGGCAACCCATGCGCTTGAGCACGTGTTCCTGCAATGGTGTCTCGATGCCCTCGGCGATCACCTGGATGTCCAGCGAGCTGGCCAGTGCCAGGATCGCACGAACCACCACGTTGGACTGGTTCTGGTCGGACTCTTCCAGGTTGGCGACGAACGACTGGTCGATCTTGATGACCTCGATCGGGTACTGGTGCATGTAGCTCAGGGAGGAGTAGCCGGTGCCGAAATCGTCCAGGGCGATGTGCATGCCATGGCTGCGAAACGTTTCCAGCGCACGCTTGATGCGAATCGGGCTTTCCAGCAAGGTGCCCTCGGTCACCTCCAGACGCAATTTCTGCGGGGAAACGTGGTGGGTGGCCAGCAACTGCAGCAAACGCTCCTCCAGTCCGGGCGCGCGGAAATGCCGCGCCGAAAGGTTGATGCTGACGCAGCCGGCATCCCCGGTCAGCGCGTCGGCGTCGCGGCAGACCTGTTCGAAGATCTGCCAGTCGATGTCCTCGATGCAGCCCGAATCCTCGGCCACGCGCAAGAAATCACCCGGCAGCAGCACGCCGCGTTCGGGGTGATGCCAGCGCAACAACGCCTCGTAACCAACGGTACGCCCATTGTCCATGTTCACCACGGGCTGGTAGTAGGGCACGAAGGCGTGCTGGTCGAGGCTGCGCCGCAAGTCATTCTCGATCTCCAGCACTTCCAGTGCCTGGTGGCGCAGTCGATCGTCGAAGGTGGCGCTGCGATGACGGCCGCCGGCCTTGGCGCTGTACATGGCCGAATCGGCATCGCGCAGCAGGTCGTCGGCGTGACGGTAGGCCGGCGTGGCAAAGCTGATGCCCACCGAGGCCGAGGTGAAAAGCTCCTTCACGCCGACGCGGAAGGGCTTGTGCAATGCCTCGATGATGCGGTCGGCGACGGACTGGGCGGCGTCCGTGACGCGCATGGACTCCAGCAGCACGGCGAATTCGTCGCCGCCCAGCCGGGCCACGGTATCGCGTGATTTCAGGCAACCACGGATGCGCCCGCCCACCTGGAACAGCAAATCGTCACCGACCAGATGACCGACCGAATCATTGATGACCTTGAAGCGGTCCAGGTCGATGAACAGCACCGCGAACAGCCGTGTCGGGTCGGCGCGGTAATGCTTCATCGCCACTTCCAGACGCTGCAGCAACAATGCGCGATTGGGCAGGCCGGTCAGCGGGTCGTGCAGGGTCTCGTACTTGAGACGGCGCTCGACGCGTTCGCGTTCGCTGACCTGCTTGCGCAAGTCGCGATTGGCCAGCGCCAGTGCGCGGGTGCGCTCGACCACGCGCCGCTCCATCTCGACGTAGGCCTGCTTCAACTCATCGTTGGCCTGGCGCCGTTGCAAGGCATTGGCGATGTGGTAGCTGACGAAGGTCAGCAGTTCCTGGTCACGCGGCCCGTAGGTATGTTCTTCGGAATAACTTTGCACCACCAGCGCGCCCATCACCTTGTTGTTCCAGATCAGCGGCACGCCCAGCCAGAACGTCGAGCGCGAGCCCAGCGCGGACACTTCACCGCTTTGCAGCAGGCGCTCGGTGTCCACGTCGTCGACCAGCAGCGGTTTGCCGTGACGCAACACGTACTCGGTCATGCCGTGGCCGTGTGTGCGCGGCTGCGGGGCGGCGTCGATCTGATCGACGGTGTAGGGAAACACCAGCACGGACTCGTCGCCGTGATCTTCCAGCAACGCGATGTAGAAGTTGCGCGCGTAGATCAGCGTGCCGATGACCTGGTGCACGGCGGCGTAGAAAGCATCCAGGCTGTCGGCGCCGCTGGCGAGCTCGGCAATGCGGAACAACGCGGCCTGCAGGCGCTCGCCACGCTGGCGCTCCAGCACCTGATGCTGCAGCATGCGGTTGGTTTCGCGCAGTGCCCGCGTGCGTTGCGTGACCCGATCCTCGAGTTTGGCCGTGGCTTCGCGTCGGTCCAGGGCCGTTTGCAGGTGCTGGGCCACGTACATGAGCAGTTCGCGGTCCTGCTCGGTGTAGCACGCGCGCTGGTCGTAGGCTTGCACCACCAGGCCGCCGGTGACGGTATCGCCATGATGCATGGGAACACCGAGCCAGTCCGCGCACGGCACGCCCGGGGTGACCAGGGCGCCCGATGCCTGGCGGGCCAGGGTTTCGGGATTGCCCATGAAGGAGCGGTTTTCGCGGATCATGTGCCACGTGATCTCGTGGGCGATGGCATCCAGCGATCGCGTTGCGTCCGGATCGGGCGGCGTCGTGTCGGTGCTGTCGACGTAATAGGGAAAACGAATGGTCTGGTCGACATGGTCGTACAGCACCACGTAGAAATTTTCCGCGTACGTAAGCGTGCTGATCGTGTGGTGCAGTGCCTGCATCATGCTCGTGGTGTCGCGCGCGGCGACGACCAGGTCGGCGATGGTATAGAGCGCGCGTTGCAGACGTTCGGCCTGGGCCAGACGCGCCACGGTGCCATACAGGCTGTCCAGGTCCGTCAGCTGGTCCAGGCGCTGGCGCACCATGCGTGCGATCCACGGCCACGGCGCGTTGTCCTGGCTCGATGCGTGCGGGCAGCGCGCTTCCAGCACGCGTGTGGCACGGCTGTCGCGGGCCAGGATGATGCTCGCCGCGCCTTCACTGGCGCTCGCGGAGGCGTCGTGGCGCCAACTTACGCGCACGCCGGGTGCGTTGGCGTCGGCAAACGCCTGGCATGCGACGGCCAGCGCCTCCGCACTGGTCGCCGCGAACAGCCGTTCCACCAGCTGCTCGAGCGCACCAGTGGTCTGGGGCGGGTGTGTTGCTGCCGATGTGGGCATGAAGGCACCTGGAGTCATCGCTGTTGCGGTTCTGCGCGACAGTCCCGAGGCAGTATAACTGCCTGAATGAATAAGCTTGGACCCACCCCGGCGTTTCCGTCGCGCCGGTTTGACCGTTCGGGTCCTGGCTGAATGCGCGCGGACGGCGTTGATTCGTGCACTGGCGCACAATCACGGGTCGTGGTACTTGTTGGCAAACGTTAAATTAGCGTAGAATCAACATTGGAGGAAAACCCTTGCGGAACTCCCGTCGAGACGGGCTGGTCCCATGATGGGTTCGGTTTTAGAGACTTTTTGGAGCTGCGTGTTGCCATGTATCGCTTGTGCGCCAGTCTGGTAGTGCTTTTGTCGCTGTTGGCGACAGGCTCGGCCGTGGCTGCAAGCGGGCAAAACCCGCTGGCGCAGGCCGGCGCGCATCCGATGGCGGCCGAGACCGGTGGTTCGTCGCGCAGCGCGTTGTTGCCGCTTTGGCAGGCGCGCAATGGCCAGTCCTGGGCATTGCTGACGCGCGGCCCGACCTCCGCGTCCGCACCAGCCTCGACGTTGGCCTTGCATGGTCCCGGCTTTACCTCACGTTCCAGCAGTGGTCTCGAGTACGTGCTCAATCCGCAGTGGGCGGCACATGCGAGTGTCCGGCAGCAATCCTGGCTGGGCTCTGCTCCCAGTGTCGGCAGCTGCCTGTTTGCCGATGCCTCCCTGCGTCATGATCATTGTACCGACGGCAGCGTGACGCCGCGCCTGCTTGGCAGCGAGATCGGCGCCACCTTCATGGGCAGCGGCTACAGCCTGGGCATGGATGTGACGACGGTTCGACCGGCGGCCTCGGCTCGGTTGTTGCCGCAGGTCGTGCCCAATGCGCCGCTGGCAGCCACGGTTGACGGCGTGCCGTTTACCGCACTGCAGGGCAGCACCAGCCTGCGTGCGCGCGGCCGCGTGGCACTGGGTGAGCACAGCGGCATCGACATGGGTGCCAGCGTCGGTCGTATCCGTCTGTTGCCCGGCAATGTGCTGGGGGTTGATACCTTGCGCCAGAAGTCGTTGAGCCTGGGCGTGGACAGCGGTTCGGTCAGTGGGCGCATCATCGGTCGCGTGGTCCAGCCGCGGTCCGGCATGGCGGTGGATGCGCTGGGGACCGATGAGCGGCGCTGGACCAGTATCGATCTTGGTGTGACGTGGCATCTGCCCTGGCAGGGATCGCTCAGCTTCGGTGCGCAAAACCTGTGGTCATCCGGAGACGCGCCCGAGCCCAAGAACGGGCCCAAGCAGGGTCAATCGCGTATTCCCTACGTCCAGTATCATCAGGATTTCTGAGTCGCCGCCTGATTCGACTTTTCGCTTCGGCCAAAGCCACAAGCACAAAAAAGCGCCGCCTGTTCAGGCGGCGCTTTTTTGTTGATCAGCCGAACGGATGGATCACTGCCGCTGACGATAAATCAACGCGGAACAACAATCCGTTCCCGAAAGCCGGCGGCCCTCAATAACGATAATGGTCGGCCTTGAACGGACCATTCACCGGTACGCCCAGATAGTCGGCCTGTCGTTGCGTCAAGGTGGTCAGCTTGACACCGATCTGGGCCAGATGCAGACGGGCGACTTCCTCGTCCAGCTGCTTGGGCAGGCGGTAGACCTCGTTGGCATAGTCGTCGCGATGGTTCCACAGCTCGATCTGCGCCAGGGTCTGGTTGCTGAAGCTGTTGGACATCACGAATGACGGATGGCCATGCGCGCAACCCAGGTTGACCAGACGTCCCTCGGCCAGCAGCACGATGTCGTGGCCGTCGGCAAAGGTGTAGCGGTCGACCTGCGGCTTGATGTTCTCGTGCGTCACGTCCTTGGCCGACTGCAGCTTTTCGACCTGGATCTCGTTGTCGAAATGGCCGATGTTGCAGACCACGGCATGCGTCTTCATCTTCGTCATGTGCTCGAAGGTGATGATGTCGCGGTTGCCGGTGGTGGTGACGTAGATGTCCGCTTCGCCCAGGGTGTCTTCGACGGTGGTGACCTCGAAGCCCTCCATCGCCGCCTGCAGGGCGCAGATCGGATCGATCTCGGTAACCTTGACGCGCGCGCCGAAGCCTTTGAGCGAATGCGCACAACCCTTGCCGACATCGCCGTAACCGCAGACCACGGCCACCTTGCCGGCGATCATCAGGTCGGTGGCGCGCTTGATGCCGTCGGCCAGCGACTCGCGGCAGCCGTACAGGTTGTCGAACTTGCTCTTGGTGACCGAGTCGTTGACGTTGATGGCCGGGACCAGCAGTTTCCCGGCCTCGGCCAGCTGGTACAGACGATGCACGCCCGTGGTGGTTTCTTCGGAGACACCCTTCCAGCCGGCGGCGGCCTTTTTCCAGAAACCGGGACGCTCGTCGCGGGTGCGCTTGAGCAGGTTCTTGATGACTTGCTCTTCGTGGCTTTCGCCGGGCTGGTCGACCCAGTCAGAGCCGTTTTCCATGTCCACGCCGTTGTGGATCAGCAACGTGGCGTCGCCGCCGTCGTCGACGATCAGCTCCGGACCTTCCTGTCCCGGGTGGGTCAGCGCATCCAACGTGCACTGCCAGTATTCTTCCAGCGTCTCGCCCTTCCAGGCGAATACCGGCACGCCGGTCTGGGCGATGGCTGCGGCGCAGTCGTCCTGGGTGGAAAAAATGTTGCACGAGGCCCAGCGCACCTTGGCACCGAGCGCGACCAGGGTCTCGATCAGGACCGCGGTTTCCTTGGTCATGTGCAGCGAACCGGTCAGACGCACATCCTTGAGCGGCTTTTGCGGCGCGTACTTTTCGCGGATCGACATCAGGCCGGGCATTTCCTCCTCGGCCATGCGGATGCGCTTGCGGCCGAGATCGGCCAGGGACAGATCGCGGACCTTGAAGTCCTGCTGGTTGGAATCGCGGGGTATGGCATTCATGGGCGTTGGCTCCTGAAGTGTTGACAGTCCGGCTGGACCGGGCTCCCCGCTGGAAGCGGGCAGGGCGGGCGCCGTTGCAATGGGTTTGCCGAGCCTGACCGGTGAGCGTGAGCGTCCGCACGGGGTGTGCGGGCATCGCGGATGGAACCGCGTTCACGAGCGCCGGTTGCAACGCCCCTCGACAAAGCGAAACGAACCGCCATTATATCGCTTGTTGCCGATGCAAGGATGAACTATCGCCGTCGTTTGTCGGTCCATGGTCCCGAATGCGGGTATGCGACATCCCCATATGCCGGCACCCGACGCATGCGTTGGCATGCTCGTATGATGAATGGGATAACCAGAGGAGGGATCATGAACAGCGAACATCCAGACGATCTACGAGATGTTTCCTTTCCGCCGCACGATGCAGCGCTGCGTGACGATGTACGCAACCTGGGCGCCCAGGTCGGCCGCATGCTGGCCGAGCAGGACGGCGAAGCGTTCTTCGAGCGCGTGGAGAAATTGCGTACCGCGGCCATCGTGCGCCGCGAGTCCGGCGCCGGCGTGACCACACTGTCGACGATGCTGGCCGACACCACGAGCGAGGACGCCGAAGCACTGGCGCGCGCCTTCGCCACCTGGTTCCACGCCGTCAACATCGCCGAGCGCGTGCACCGCATCCGTCGCCGCCGCGACTATCAGGTGGCCGGAAAGGGCCCGCAGCCGGAGTCGCTGGCCGACGTGCTGGGTGCGCTCAAGGCGCAAGGCGTCAGTGCCGAAGAGCTGCTCGAATGGATTGCGCGACTGGATGTCGAGCCGGTCTTCACCGCGCATCCGACCGAGGCCGTGCGGCGTTCGCTGCTGGAGAAAGAGCAGGCCATCGTGCGCGCACTGGTGGCCAATTTCGACGCCGGTCGTCCGCCGCACGAGCGCAGCGCCGACCGCGAGCGCATGCGCGCGGCGCTGACCGCCGGCTGGCAGACCGCCGAGGCATCCAGCGTGCGGCCCAGCGTGCAGGACGAATTCGAGCACGTCAGTTTCTATCTGGCCGAACCCTTGTATCGGGTGCTGCCGGCGTTCTACGAGTCCCTGCAACGCGAGCTCAAAGCAATCTACGGCATCACGCCGGCGTTGCCGCGTGTATTGCGATTCGGCTCCTGGGTCGGCGGCGACATGGACGGCAATCCGGCCGTCGGTGCCGACACCATCGACGAAACCCTGCGCGCGCAGCGTGCCCTGGTGTTGGAGCGCTATCGCACCGATTGCACTCATCTGGCGCGCCAGCTCAGCCAGACCGACGATCGTGTCGAAGTGACAACCGCATTGCGCGAGCAGCTGGATCATTATCGGACGCGCTTTCCGGACGCCGCCGAGCAGATCCGTCCGCGCCATCGCAACATGCCGTATCGCAGCTTTCTGACCCTGGTTGGTGCGCGTCTGGAAGCCACGCTCGATGACGCCGATGCCGGTTACGCGAATGCCGCCGAGTTTGCCGCCGACATCCAGCGGGTCGTGGCCAGTCTGGAGGCCAACAAGGGTGAGCACGCCGGCCTGTTCGCGGTACGTCGCCTTGACTGGCGTGTACGCAGTTTCGGTTTTCATCTGGCGCGTCTGGACGTGCGTCAGGATTCGCGCGTGCACGACGACGTGCTGGCGGTATTGCTGAACGATGCCGACTGGGCCGAGCGCGAGGCCGAGCCCCGCGCCGAGCGTCTGCGGCCGCTGGCCTCCGGTGAGGAAAAACTCGACGCATCAGGCGACGCCGACAGCCAGCGGCTGGAAGCGGTCTTCGCCACTCTGGCGGACGCGCGCCAGCGGTACGGCACCGATGCCACCGGCCCCTACATCATCTCCATGGCGCGTTCGGCCGCCGATGTGCTGGCGGTGCTGGCGCTGGCCCGTCGCGGAGGAATGGTCGAGGATGGCAGCGTGCCGCTCGACATCGCGCCGTTGTTCGAAAAGGTCGACGACCTCAAGCATGGCGCCGCCACGTTGCGCGCGCTGCTGGCCGACCCCGTCTATCGCGCCCACCTCAAAAGTCGCGGCGACAGCCAGCTGATCATGCTGGGTTATTCAGACAGCGGCAAGGATGGCGGCTTGCTGGCCGCGCGCTGGGCGCTGCAGCGCGCCCAGGGCGAGCTGCTGGACGTGGCGCGCGAGGAAAACATCAAGGTCACGTTCTTCCATGGCCGAGGTGGTTCGGCCAGTCGCGGCGGCGGCAAGGTCACGCCGGCACTAATGGCCTCGCCGCGCGGCAGCGTGGCCGGTCGCCTGCGCATGACCGAGCAGGGCGAAGTCATCCACCGCAAATACGGCATTCGCGCACTGGCCGTGCGCAACCTGGAGCAGACCATCGGCGCGGCCCTGCGTGCATCCCTGCGTCCGCGCAAGGATGATCCGCGCGAGGATGTGTGGTGCGAGCGCATCGACTGGCTGGCCAAACGCAGCCGCGAAACCTATCGCGACTTTGTCGGCGACGAGGATTTCGTCGGTTACTTCCGCACCGCCACGCCGATCGACGTGATCGAGCACATGACACTCGGCTCGCGTCCGGCCAGTCGGCGCAGCATGCGCGGCGTGGAAGACCTGCGTTGCATCCCGTGGGTATTTTCGTGGACGCAGATGCGCACCATACTGCCCGGCTGGTACGGCCTCGGCAGCGCGCTGGAGAAGGGCGCGGCCGAATTCGGCGAGGATGCGCTGGCGGAAATGTCGCGTGACTGGTTGTTCCTGT
The DNA here is from genome assembly GCA_035690885.1 of Oleiagrimonas sp. GTDB lineage: Bacteria > Pseudomonadota > Gammaproteobacteria > Xanthomonadales > Rhodanobacteraceae > Oleiagrimonas. The sequence continues at coordinate 26,473 of DASSKC010000163.1, forward strand.
CCACCCTGCTTGACGACGTCGAGATGGTGCTGGCCAAGGCCGATCTCGGCATCGCCGAAACCTTCTCGCAGTTGTCCGGCAACCTGCACGGCAAGTTCTATCCGGCAATCGAGCAGGAGTTCGCGCGTACGCGTGAATGGCTGCTGCGCCTGAAAGGGCGCGACACCTTGCTGGCCGACGATCAACGCCTGGCCCAGTCGATCCGCCTGCGCAACCCGTACATCGACCCGATGAGTCTGTTGCAGGTCGACCTGCTCAAGCGCTGGCGCGCCGGTGACAGCAAGGACGACGGCTTGTTGCGCGCGCTGGTGGCCTGCGTCAATGGTGTCTCGCAGGGCTTGCAGAACACCGGTTGATTGCAGTTGTGGCATGCTTTCTCGCATCAGGGGGCAGCGTGACTGGATAGGGAGTGGACATGCTCAAGTTTCCGCGAACCGGCCTCGGGATTTATGCGTTGATCGTCACGGTGGCATTTGCCGCCGTCGTGACGATGGGTGCCAGGGCCGACCGTGATGCCGACTTCGACACCATCAACGTGGAGCGGATCAACGTGCGCGAGCCGGATGGCACCTTGCGCATGGTGATTTCCAACCGCAGCCGCTTCCCGGGCTTGATTCTCCATGGCAAGGAATATTCGCATCAGCGACCGCGCGCGGGAATGATCTTCTACAACGATGAGGGGACCGAGCAGGGAGGCTTGATTTTTTCCGGCAGGAAGACCTCCGACGGCGGTTATGCCAGTGGGCTCAGCCTGACCTTCGACCGCTATCAGCAGGATCAGCAATTGCAGTTGATCGGCATCGACAAGGACGGGCACTATTTTGCCGGTCTGCGCGTGAGGGACGTGCCGCACAGACCCATACTCCAGGACATCAAGGAACGGGAAAAGTTGGCGGCCATGTCCAAGTCCGAGCGGGACGCAGTGGTGGACAAGCGCAACAAGGAAAATTACTACGGAGCCCGCCGGTTTTTTGCGGGCAAGTCGCGGAGCGGCAATTCGGTGGTGATGCTGCGCGACGCCAACGGCAAGCCGCGACTGGCCATGCGGGTCACTCCGCAAGGCGAGGCTTCCATCGTGTTCCTTGACGCCAAAGGCAACGTGCAACGCAAGTTGACGGCAGACGAGCTGGCACAGCACGCCCGGTAATCGTGCGTGTTTGGTCGGGTCGGCCTGATTGCACGCGACGATGAACAAGACGCGGTTGCGCTGTCGCAGGTGTCCGGGTGAATGCAGGTTAAGCAAGCAGCGTCGACACTGGGCTCATGGACACTGTTGATTCCAATGACGAGAACACGCAAGTGGCGTCCCGGAAGCGCTCCTGCCCTTTCTGGTGGCGCGTCATGCTTGGCGCGTTCCGTGGCTTTCTTGACGATCGCGCGTTGGCGTTGGCCGCTTCGCTGGCGTTCTACACCATGCTGTCGTTCGCGCCGCTGTTGGTGCTGGTGGTGTGGCTGAGCACCCTGACGGGGTACGACGTGCGCCAGATGCTGCTCGACCAGCTTGCCGGCATGGCCGGGCCCGAGGCGCGGACCATGGCGATGACGATTTTCGACAACGCACGCGAGCGTCCGTCGCTCGGCAGTATCACCGGTATTGCCAGCATCGTCATGGTGTTGGTGGGCGCGACCACCGTGTTCGCGCAATTGCAGGCCTCGTTGA
>DASSKC010000164.1:0-22908 GCA_035690885.1 Oleiagrimonas sp.
CTCGCTGGTGCGGCGCATCCTGGAACGCGCCGGCAACCCGCTTGATCTGGATCTGGACGGCACCCCGCTGGCCGATGCGCTGATGGCACCGACCACCATCTACGTCAAACCGATGCTGGACCTGCTCGACGCCGCGCGAGTCCCGAATCCTGAGTCCCGAGTCCCGTTTGTCCACGGCATGGCCCACATCACCGGTGGCGGCCTCACCGAAAACATCATCCGCGTGGTCCCGGATGGCCTCGGCATCGACCTCGATGCCAGTGCCTGGACCGCGCCGCCGGTATTCGACTGGCTGCAACGCGAAGGCAATGTCGCGCGCGAGGAAATGTGGCGCACGTTCAACTGCGGCATCGGCTTTACCGTGATCGTGCCCGAAGGCGACGTGGCCTCGGCGCGTGCCGTGTTGGCAAAGCACGACCTGGACAGCTGGGCGATCGGTCGCGTGACCACCGCCACCGGCACCGACCGCGTACGCATCGGCTGATTCATGACCCACGCGTCTCCTTCCGTCGCCGTGCTGGTCTCCGGTCGCGGCAGCAATCTCCAAGCCCTGATCGCGGCGCATGACGCCGGCGACCTGCCGGTCGAGTTCGCGCTGGTGGCCAGTGATCACGCCGAGGCCCCGGCATTGCGCATGGCCGAAAGCCACGGCATTGCCACACTGGCGCTGGACCCGCGCGGCTACGCCAGCCGCCGCGAATACGACCTGGACCTGTTCCAGCGCATCGCCGACAGCGGCGCCGAGCTGGTGGTGCTGGCCGGCTTCATGCGCATCCTCGATGGCGCCGCCATCGCACCCTGGCACGGACGCATGATCAACATCCACCCGTCATTGCTGCCCAGGTACCGCGGGCTGCACACGCACCGCAAGGCATTGGCCGCCGGCGATCGCGAGCATGGCGCCAGCGTGCACTTCGTCACCGCCGAACTCGATGGCGGTCCGGTGATTGCGCAAGCGGTCATCGACATCAACCCCGGCGACACCGAAGACAGCCTGGCCGCGCGCCTGTTGCCGTTCGAACATCGCCTGCTGCCAGCCACACTGGCGCTGATCGCCAATGGGCAAGTACGCCTTGATGACGCAGGCATACGCTACGGCGAGCAAGCGCTCGACACCCCGTTGCGATTGGTTGACAAGCACCTCGTGCCTGCGTGAAGCGCGATTCAGCATCCATCAGGGACACTGCCGGCATGAAACGCTATCGCACCCTTCTCGCCACCCTGTTTTGCCTGCTTCCGCTGGCGGTCATGGCCGCCGACACCGCCAAACCCGCGCCGCTGCAACCGTTCACCGCCACCTACAAGGTGTTGCGCAAGGGCGACCCGCTGGGCACGAGCACGCTGAGCCTGACTCGCAACGCCGACGGTACGTGGACCTACCGTTCCAGCATGCAGGCCGAACACGGACTGGCCGCATTGCTCGGCGGAAGCATTCGCGAGAGCTCGCACTTCCGTTGGCACGATGGCCGCATCGAGGCACTGGGCTACGACTACAAGATGCATCTGGCGATCAAGGACGAGCAGCGTCACGTCAAGGTGGACTGGCAGGCCGGCACGGTATCGGTGCACACCAGCGACGACGGCAACTTCAGCTACAAGCCGCAACCGGGACTGGTCGAGCGGCATGTGCTGGTACTCGCGCTGGGTCGCGCCGTGGCCGCCGGCAAGACCGACATCGCCCTGCCCGTGGCGGTCAAGGATCGCGTGCAGGTGCAGACGTTTGCCGCGCAGGACAAGGCATCGGTCACGGTTCCGGCCGGCACCTTCCAGGCCGTGCGCGTCAATCGCACCCACGACGACAAGGGCTATTCGGTGTGGTACGCCCCGACGCGTTTCGGCAGCGCGCCGGTCAAGCTGTTCCAGCAATCCGGCGGCGACATCACGTTGCTGCTGAAGACTTTCAAGCGATGACCGCGTAGGGCGGGCACTGCCCGCCAACAAGCTGTCTTGATGCGTGGATGGCGGGCAGTGCCCGCCCTACAGCAGCGACACTCAGACGGCCGCCATCTGCTTGGGAATGGAGCGGTTGGTGTGATGCACGCGGTTGTCGGCGTCGACATACACGCAGGTCGGCTCGAACTGCGCAAGCTCGGCCTCGTCGAGTTGCACGAAGGCGGCAATGATGACCAGATCGCCCACCTGCACGCTGCGCGCGGCACTGCCGTTGACCGAAATGATGCCGGAGCCTTCCTCGGCACGCAGCGCATAGGTCACGAAGCGCTGGCCGCTGGCGATGTTCCAGGCGTGGATCTGTTCGTACTCGCGGATGCCCGAAGCATCCAGCAAGTCGCCGTCGATGGCGATGGAGCCTTCGTAATTGAGTTCGGCACAAGTCACCGTGGCACGGTGGATCTTGGCCTTGAGCATGTTCGATTGCATGGCGTCGTCTCGGGGGAAAGCGATGCGAAAGTCCCCATTATAGCGGTTCATCCCGAGTCTCCGGGATTTCCCCGCCACGCCCGGGTGTCATTGATCAAACTGCAGATTGTCGATCAACCGCGTCCGACCCAGACGCGCGGCCGCCAGCGCCATCAATCCGTCGCGCTCGTCGGCGCCCGGCTCGGCCAGATCCTCGGCTCGCCGGATGACGATGTAGTCGGCGTCGAACCCGGCACGCGCCAGCCGCGCGGCGCCAGCCTTTTCAATCGCTTCGCGCGCATGCCCCTGCAGGTGCAGTTCGCGCATCTTGCGCAAGGTGACATAGAGCTGTGGTGCCAGCCGGCGCTCGGCATCGGACAGGTACTGGTTGCGCGAGCTCATCGCCAGACCATCGGCCTCGCGGCGGGTCGGCGCCCCGACCACGCGCACCGGCAACGCCAAATCGCGCACCAGACGCTCGATCACGCGCAATTGCTGATAATCCTTTTGCCCGAACACGGCCACATCGGGCTGGACCAGGTGCAGCAACTTGGACACCACGGTTGCCACGCCGTCGAAATGACCGTCGCGATGCGCACCCTCGAGCGCATCGGTGATGCGCGGCACGTGCACGCGCACCGAGTGCTCGGGGCCGAACGGGTACATCGCTTCCATCGATGGTGCAAACAACAGGTCGCACTGATGGTCGGCCAATCCCGCCTGGTCGCGCTCCAGCGTGCGCGGGTAGCGCTCGAAATCCTCGTCCGGACCGAACTGGGTCGGGTTGACGAACACGCTGGCCACCACGCGCTCGCAGCGCGAACGCGCCAGCTTGAGCAGGGCAAAATGCCCCTCGTGCAGGTTGCCCATGGTCGGAACCAGGCCCACGCTGCGCCCTTCCCCGCGCCAGGTGCGGATGACGGCACGCAGGCGCGCTGCGTCGGTGACGGTTTGCATGGGCGTGACCTGCTGAAATCTACTGGAATGCGTGATCGGCGTCGGGAAAGCGGCCCTCGCGCACGTCGCCGGCATACGCGGCGATGGCATCGGCCACCGAGTCCCGACCGGTCAGGAAGTTCTTGCTGAACTTGGGTGGTTTGCCCGGCGTGATGCCGAGCATGTCCTGGATCACCAGCACCTGGCCGTCACAACCGGCGCCCGCGCCGATGCCGATCACGGGAATGGACAGCTCCTGGCTTATGCGCGTGGCCAAGGCCTCGGGAACGCATTCGAGAACCAGCATGCCGGCACCGGCTTCGGCCACGGCGTGGGCGTCGGCAAGCAGCGCGGCCGCCGCCGCGTCACCGCGGCCCTGCACACGATAGCCGCCAAAGCGGTGCACCGATTGCGGCGTCAAGCCCAGATGCGCGCACACCGGCATGTTGTGGCCGGTGACCGCCGCGATCACGTCCAGAATGTGTCCCGCACCCTCGATCTTCACCATCGCCGCGCCACCTTCGGCGACCAGGCGTGCCGACGCGTCCAGCGCATGCGCCACGTCGCGATCGGCCATGAACGGCAGATCGGCCACCAGCAACGTGGTCGCCAGCCCGCGTGACACCGCGGCCGAGTGGTAAATCATGTGCTCAAGCGTGACCGGCAACGTGCTGTCATGCCCCTGCACCACCATGCCCAGCGAGTCGCCGACCAGCGCCACGTCCACGCCGGCCGTTTCCAGCTGCACGGCCATGCTGGCGTCGTAGGCCGTCAGCATGACGATGCGACGGCCATCGGCCTTCATCTGCGCCAGGGCGGGCACGGTGACCGGTTTGCGCTCGGGTGCGGGGACGTACACGGGCATTCCTGATTGGGTGGAAGCGACCATTATCCGGGCATCACGGCATGGTTCTCAAGCGGCCTGCACATTGCGCAGCATGACCTTTTCCGGTTCGCTGAGAAAATTGCCCTGCACGAAGTCCACGCCGCAGGAAAACAGAATCGACGTGCTGGCCGCATCCTCGACCCATTCGGCCACCGTCTGTTTGCCAAGCTCACGCGCCTTGCCGCAAATCTCGGTCACGCGCGCGCGGCTGTCGTCATGCTGCGGCAACTCGGCCATGTAGCTGCGGTCGATCTTGAGGTAATCGGCGTCGACATGTTCGAGCATCTGGAACGAGTTCAGGCCGGAACCGAACTGCTCGAGCGCAAAGGCCACGCCCATCGGCTTGAGCTGCGCAACAAAGGCCTGCGCGGGCTTGAGACTGGTCAACACCTTGCTTTCGGGCATTTCCAGCACCAGCGAACCGGGCTTGATGCCGGCCGATTCAACCTCGCTCCTGAGCCACTGCGTCAGCGTGGGATCGGCCAGCGACTGCGCACTGAGCTTGACGAAACGCACGGTCGGCTGCGCGTCATGCCGGCGCCGGGCCAGCACGGCGATGGCATGCGCGATGACCCAGCGGTCGATACCGGCCATCAGGCCATTGCGCTCGGCCACCGGCAGGAAATACCCCGGCGTGACTTCGCCATTGGGGCCATTCATGCGCAGCAGCATCTCGGAAAAATCGCCGTCAGTGTCCTGCAGGCTGATGACCGGCTGCTGGTAGAGCACGAAGCCGTCATCATTCAACGCACGCTGTACCAGCTCCAACCATTGCTGATCGCGCTCGAGCTCGGCCTTGTCGCGCGCCGCCGGATCATGGATCTCGCTGGCTCCGGTGCCGCGGTTCTGCGCGCTGCGCAGTGCCTGCTCCGCCTGCTCGACCAGCAGCTGCGTGTTGGCGTTCTTCTCGCCCAGCAAGCTGCCGCCGATGCCGAACGTCAACGCGATCGAATGCTGGCCGGCCTCGAACACACCTGCCCGCGCCAGCAGCCGCTCGACGCTCGCACGCACGGCAGCATCGTCATGCTGTTCAAGCAGCACGCCCAGCACATGTTCGCCCATGCGTCCGACCACGGCATGATCGCCGCACGCCTCGTCAAGGCCGGCACTGATGGCGGCCATGAGATTGTCGGTATGCGCCATGCCGATGGCTTCGATCACCGTTTTCCAGTTGTCCGGCTCGATCAACAGCAAGGCCTGGGAGGCCGTGCCATCGGCGGCGGCGGCCACGGCCTGGTCGATCAGCTCCAGCATGTGCGCGCGATGGAACAGACCGGTGGTCGGATCGCGCAGCAATTGCTCCTTGAGCGAGGCGTCCACCGTCTCGTGGCGAAACACGATCTGCAGGCAGTCCTCGCCCTCGTAACTGGCGCGCGAGAACTCCATCGTCGCATCGAACGCGTCACCGTCGGCACGCAACGCCTGAAGCTTGACTTGCTCGGGCGGCTTTTCGCCCCTGGACAGGCTCTTGAGCAAGGTCTTGAAGTCGGCCGCATGTTCGGGCGCGACCATGTCGAGCAGGGTCAGGCCCTCGACGTCGCCGAACTCGTCGTAGCCGAAGATGTCGAGATAAGCCTGGTTGGCGCGCACGTGCATGCCTTCATGCACATAGGCGATGGGGTCGCGCGAGGACTCCAGCAGCGCATCGCAGCGGCGATCGGACTCGCGCAACGAGCGCTCCAGGCGGCGCACCGCACGGCGCATGCCCAGGGACTCGAACTCGCGTCGCACCACCTGCACCAGCTGCTCGGGCCGTCCGCGCAAGGCCAGACCCTGCACGCCCTGTGCGAACAAGTCGCCGACAATGTTCTCGTCCATGCGCTCGACCAGCGCGATCAAGGCATAGTCCTTGCCGGTGCCGGCCAGATGCCGGGCCACATCGGTCACCTCGAGGTGGCGGGCCGCCGGATTGACCAGCACCACTTCGGGAACCAGTTCCGCGCAGGCGGAATTCAGCTCGTCCGGATGGGTGGCGCGCGCCGGACGCACGGCCACGCCGTGATTGCGCAGCAGGCTTATGATCTGCTCGGCGTCCTCGACGGCGTCCTCGACAAACAGGATCTTGATGACGTTGTCGGACTTCATGATGTTTCCCCCGCTCTTGGCTGCCCCTGACGCCGCATGGCAGCAAGAGCACGGCTTGCAGTATAGCCGCAGCGGGCCACGATCACTTCACGGAATGATCGACGTGATCGGTGGGCATGGGCCGTTTGCTGTGCTCGCCGGCAACCTCGCGCACCAGACGCGGCACCAGATACCCCGGCAGGCGCGCGCGCAAGCGTTCCATGAGCGCCACGGCCCGGGCGTCATCGACCTCGAAATGCGCCGCGCCCTGCACGCGGTCAAGCTGGTGCAGGTAGTACGGCACGACGCCGCAGGCAAACAGTCGCTCGGAAAGCCCGGCCAAGGCCTCGGCGTTGTCATTGATGCCGCGCAACAGCACCGACTGGTTGAACACCATCGCCCCGGCATCACGCAGACGCGCGCAGGCCGCGGCGACGCAGTGATCGATCTCGTTGGCATGATTGGCATGCAGAACCACCACGGCCTGTTGCGGCAAGCTCGCCAACCAGTCGCACAAGTCCGTGTCCACGCGTTCGGGCAACACCACCGGCAAACGCGTGTGCAGGCGCATGCGGCGCACGTGGGGCAAGTCCATCAGCCCGGCGGAAAGCTCGACCAGCTTGACCGTGGACAGCGACAACGGATCGCCGCCGGACAGTATCAACTCGCTGATGCTGTGGTCACGACGCAGATAGTCCAGCGCCTCGCGCCAGTGGCTGGCCGCGGCGATTTCCTCGCCGTAGGGAAAATGCCGGCGAAAGCAATAACGGCAATTGATGGCGCAGGCGCCGCTGGCGATCAGCAGTGCGCGCCCTTCGTATTTGTGCAGCACGCCATGCGCACCGCGTGCATCCATGTCACCGACCGCATCGAGCGAAAACCCCGGCACGACGTCTTGTTCGGCCAGCTGCGGCAACACCTGCAGCAACAGCGGGTCGGCCGGATCGGCGTGGCGCATGCGCGCGACAAAGCCACGCGGCACGCGCACGGCAAAGCCCGCGTCGTCGACAGGCAGGCGCTCGGCCAGGTGATCAAGACCGAGCAGATGCAGCAGCTCGCGGCCGTCGGTGATCGATTGGCGCCACAACTGACGCCAATCTCCACCCCCAACCAGCTGCGTCCGGGTAGCGGTTGCAGTTATCATGGGCAGCTTCCAAACCGGCATCAGTGCCGGTGATCCGTTCATTGTAGCCGCGCCGCCTGCGGCTGTTTGCTTTGGAGTATCCGCATGGCCAGTTACGGACTGAACGACGTCAAACCCGGCGTCAAGATCCTGATCGACGGCGATCCCTACACGATTGTCGACGCCGACTTCATCAAGCCGGGCAAGGGCCAGGCCTTCACCCGCATCAAGATCCGCAACCTGATCAACGGCCGCAGCACCGAAAAGACGCTCAAATCGAGTGATTCGTTCGAGGGTGCCGACGTGGTCGAAACCGACATGCAATACCTGTATGCAGACGGCGAGTTCTGGCACTTCATGGATCCGAACACGTTCGAGCAACATCAGGCCGACAAGAACGCCATGGGCGATGCGGCGCAGTGGCTCAAGGGCGAAGAGCAATGCGTGGTGACGCTGTTCAACGGCGCCCCGATCTCGGTCGCCGCACCGAACTTCGTCGAGCTGCAGATCGTCGAGACCGATCCCGGCGTGCGCGGCGACACCTCCGGCGGCGGCGGCAAGCCGGCCAAGCTGGAGACCGATGCGGTCGTGCGCGTGCCGCTGTTTGTCGCGCAGGACGAGGTGATCAAGGTCGATACGCGCTCCGGTGAGTACGTCAGCCGGGTGAAATAAGCGGGGAATGGACGCACTGGTGCCGGAAGCGGACGTGATCGACTGTCGGCCCGACGGGATCGCTCGCGGCCGGAAGCCGCTTTCGCGAAAGTGTCATGGATTTTTTTCTGGCGGCCTCCGTACGCGGTGGCTTCTTTGCCGCCGTTCGGCGGCGTTTCGTGCCCGGCCGGGCTCTCGTTCATTTTCTTTGCGTGCCGTGCGGGGCTTTGGCCCGGCGGCTTCACGTGATCTCAAGCATTCCTTGCCGCCGTGCGGCGGCGTATCACGCCTGTCGGCGCTCGTTCATTTCTCTTGCTTGCCCAAGAGAAACGAACCAAAGAGAAGGGCACCCCCGTCCGGCGCTCGCCGGGCTGCGCCCTGCGAGTGCGTTCCGCGCTGCGGGGTTTTTCTGACGGGCCATCCCTGGCCCGCAGAAAAATGGCCGGCGTCCTGCCGGCCACCCTGCGGGCCTTTTCCTACGCGCTCCACCGCCTCCCGAGGGGCAAGGGGGAGCAAGTTCGGAACCGTCAAGCGAAAAATGCGGCATGTTCGCAAGCACGCAAGTTCTTTCGTCGTTGCGAGGATCGCGATGACTCGCGAAGCGGGCAGCGCTCTGCGCTGCTGGGTCCCCTTCAGAAGCGGCGGACGGATGGAGGAAAAGGCCCGTCAGGGGAGCCGACAGGACGTCGACTCGTTTGTCGCGGGCCACGGATGGCCCGTCGACAAACCCCCGCAATCCGGGAGCGAACCCGAAGGGCGCGTATGCAGGGGTGCCTTTCTTTTGGTTCGTTTTCTTTGGGCAAGCAAAGAAAATGAACGAGCGCCCCGCGGGCGCGAAACGCCGCCGCACGGCGGCAAACCATGTCCGAACCGGCGTCAAGCCACGACACCACCCCAAGGTGACCCAACCATGACACCACAACCCGTCGACCTGCTGATCGAAGCCCGCTGGGTCATCCCGGTCGAACCCCTCGGCGTGGTACTCGAACACCACACCGTGGTCGTCGATGCCGACCAGATCGTCGCCGTGCTGCCGACACGGTCCGCGCGCAACGCCTATGCCCCGACGCAAACCGTGTCCCTGCCCGAGCACGTGCTGATTCCGGGTCTGGTCAACGCGCACACGCACAATCCGATGACCCTGCTGCGTGGCATTGCCGACGACCTGCCACTGATGACCTGGCTCGAAGAGCACATCTGGCCGGTCGAAGGCCGCGTGATGGGGCCGGAATTCATTCGCGACGGCGTCGAACTGGCCGTGGCCGAAATGCTGCGCGGCGGCACCACCTGCGCCAACGAAAACTATTTTTTTCCGGACGTCATCGCCGCCACCTACAAGCGTCTGGGTTTCCGCGCCTGCGTGGGCTTGCCGGTGATCGAGTTCCCCAGCCCGTGGGCCAAGACCACCGACGAGTACTTCGACCGCGCCCTGGCCGTGCACGACGAGCTGCGCGGCGAGAAGCTGCTGACCACCTCGTTCGTGCCGCATGCGCCGTACACCGTGTCCGATGCCAGCTTCCAGCGCATCCGCGTGCTCTCCGACCAGCTCGGTCTGCCGGTCCACCTGCACCTGCTGGAAACCGCGCAGGAAGTGGAAGACAGCAAGCGCGACCACGGCCTGCGGCCGATGCAGCGACTGCAGAAGCTGGGTCTGGTCAACGATCATCTGGTGGCCGTGCACATGACCGCCGCAAGTGACGCCGACATCGCCACTTGCGCCGAAGCCGGCGTCTCGGTGGTGCATTGCCCCGAATCCAACCTCAAGCTGGCCTCGGGTTTTTGTCCGGTCGAGAAAATCCACCGTGCCGGCATCAACGTGGCCATCGGCACCGACGGCTGCGCGTCCAACAATGATCTGGACATGTTCGGCGAGATGCGTACCGCGGCGCAATTGGCCAAGGCCGTGGCCGGCCGTGCCGACGCCTTCGGCGCCACCGACACCCTGCAGGCAGCCACCTTGGGCGGCGCGCAGGCCATGGGCATGGACGACCGCATCGGCTCGATCACGCCGGGCAAACAGGCCGACCTGAGCGCCGTGCGCATGAACGAGCTGGAAACCCTGCCGCTGTATGACGTGACCTCTCAGCTGGTCTATGCGTCCGGCCGGCATCTGGTCAGTGACGTGTGGATTGCCGGTCAGCGCAAACTTGCCGACCGCCAACTGGTCGACATGGACGTGGCCGACCTGACCGCCCGCACGCATGCGTGGCGCGAGCGCATTGCAGCCATCTGAGTACACGCCCATGAAACGCTATTTGGTCACCATCATGCGCAACCCCGGCTTCGACGCCGGGCTGGTCGACGCACACCGCGATTTTCTGGACCGTCTGCGTGAGCGCGGCTGCCTGGAAATGGCCGGCCCGTTCACCGATGGATCGGGCGGCGCCTGTTTGCTGCGCGCCGAAGACATGCAAGACGCCGAAGCCATGGCGTTCGAAGATCCACTGCACATATCCGGTTCCTCGACCGTCACCGTGCGCGAGTGGACCGCGGCATAGTATCGAACCGCGCGCAGGTCGGGTTGGCTCCATCAACCCGACATGCCGTGATGCGACACCAACGTCGGGTTACGCCTGCGGCTCAACCCGGCCTACTCGACTCCATGACTCGTTGACGCCACTTGGCGGGCAATGCACGCCGAGGCGGTGATGGCGTGCGTTATCATGACGCCATCCCGCACCTGCCCTTGCCCATGCCCGCCAGCAATGTCAATCCCGCCGAGATCACCCGCTTCGAGGAACTGGCTTCGCGCTGGTGGGATCCCGGCGGCGAATCGCGCCCGCTGCACGACCTCAACCCGGTACGTGCCCAGTTCGTGGCTTCACACGTGGCGCTGGACGGCAAACGCGTGGCCGATGTCGGTTGCGGCGGCGGTCTGCTCAGCGAGGCGCTGGCACGCGCCGGCGCCAAGGTCACCGGCATCGACATGGGCGAAGCCGTCATCGACGTGGCCGACCTGCATCTGCACGAGTCCGGCCTGGAAGTGGACTACCGCGTCCAGTCTTCCGCCGAACTGGCTGGCGCCGAGGCCGAGTCATTCGACGTGGTGTGCTGTCTTGAGCTGATCGAGCACGTGCCCGATCCGGATGCGCTTGTCGCCGACCTGGCCGCCATGCTGAAACCCGGTGGGCATTTGTTCGTGTCCACGCTGAACCGCACACCGGCCGCCTTCGGTGCGGCAATCCTCGGCGCCGAATACATGATGCGCCTGCTGCCACGCGGCACCCACCATTACCGCCAGTTCATCAAACCCTCGGAGCTGGCGCGCATGCTGCGCATTCGGGATCTGATGCTGGACGAGGTAACGGGATTGGCCTACAACCCCGTCACGCGCAAGGCTCGCCTGACCGGCAACCCGGCCATCAACTACATTGCGCACGCGCGCAAACCGGCATGAAGCATCTGTCCTTGCCGCCTTCGGGCGTGCTGTTCGACCTGGATGGCACCTTGCTCGACAGCGCGCCCGCGGCCTACGCGGCGCTCGAAGCGCTGTGCGCCGAAACCGATGCGACGCTGCCGGCATTCGCGCAGGTCCGTGCCATCGTGTCGCAAGGCGCCACGGCGGTGTTGCGCACGGCTCATCCCGACGCCGACCGCGCGCAACTGGACGCCTGCATGCCGCGTTTTGTTGCCCATTACACGCGCGTCATGGGGTCGCTGTCGCAGCCGTTCGACGGCGTGCAAGCGCTGCTGTCGGCGCTGGATGCCGCCAGCATCCCGTGGGGCGTGGTCACCAACAAGGCCGAATGCATGGCCTTTCCGTTGCTGCGGGAAATCGGCTGGTGGCATCGAGCCGCGGCGGTGGTGGCCGGCGGCACCGTGCCCGAGCGAAAGCCCGACCCCGCGCCGGTGCTGCACGCGTGTCGGCAGGCCAGCATGGATCCGCGGCAAGGCTTGTTCGTCGGCGACGATCCGCGCGATATCCGCGCCGGACACGGTGCAGGCATGGCCACGGCTGCGGTCACCTGGGGCTATCTGGCTGGCGAAAACCCGGCCAACTGGGGCGCCGACTGGCTGCTCGATCACGTCGACCAGTTGGCCGGACTGCTTGAACTCGAAGTGCCGGCATGACCGATCCGACCCTGCATACCTACATCGACAAGTGGTTGGCGGCGCGTCCCGCGCGACACCAGGCACTGCCGTTCATGCGCGACACGCGTCGCGACACCATGCTGGCGACGTGTGCGCTGGAACACGAACTGGTGTCGGCCACCTACGGCATCAGCGAACCGGAAGTGGCGGCGGCCAAACTCAACTGGTGGGGCGAGGAACTGGGCGGTGCGGCAGCCAGCGGTGGCCGCCACCCGCTGGTCAAGGCGCTGTTCGCCGACCCGGCCGTACGTGACATCGATCCCGCCGTGTGGCTGGCCCCGGTGGTGGCCGCCCTGGCGCGCCAGGACCAGGCCACGCCAGCGGATTTCGCCACCCAAATGGAGCGCACGCAAGCCTTCCACCGCACGTTGGCCGCCCTGGAAACACGTATCTGCTTCGGCGCCGATGCCGACCCGGCTCGCGCCAGCCGCATGGCCAGTCTCGACTATCTGCTGCAAGCGCTCACCGTCGCGCCGGAAAACGCCACGGTCGGACGGTTGCCACTGCCCATGGATCGCATGGCACGGCACAATCTCGATCGCGATGGCCTGGCAGACGACGGCAGCGAGCGTCGCGCTGCGGTCGCCGAACAGCTTGCCGACCTCGCCGCCCAATGGCGCCAGGCTTGGCAATTGCCCGGCCCGCTGAGCCTGTTCCGCGGTTTCGACGCACGGCTGGGACAACGCTGGGCCAGGCGCGCCATGCGCGCCAATGACCCGCTGGCACGGCTGCGTCATGAGCAAAAGCGGCAAACCGGCTTTGCGTCCGTGCGCCTGGCCTGGCTGGCAGCGCGCGCCGCGCGCGCTGGCTGACCACGCGGACCGATCGCGAACGCATCGTTCACGCCGAACCCGCGCGAAACCCCGCCAAGTTGATTAACATGGTCGCAGCCCCCATTTAGCGGGAACTTCACCCGCATCCGATCTGCATGCCAGCTACCGACAGTACCGCCCGCAACCTGCCCGACGTCGCAGACCACGCGCATCCGCACCTGGCCGGCACCTTGGACTGGGTCGGCATGAACAACATCCAGGTCCCGCTGCTGCTGGCCGACGCCGATGGCCGCGAGCAACGCGTCAGTGCGCGCGTGGACGCCCATGTCAGCCTGGTGCGGCCGGACATCCGCGGCATCCACATGTCGCGTCTGTACCTGATGGTCGAACGCATGCTCGGGCACGAAGTCCTGACCCCGTGCCTGTTGCGGCAGCTTCTGCGCGGCTTTCTGGACTCGCACGAATCATTGGCCGATCAGGCACAAATCCGCATCCACTTCGAGCAAATGGTGCTGCGCCCGGCGCTCAAAAGCGACAACAGCGGCTGGCGCACCTACCCGGTCAGCATTCGCGCCACCATGCGCGGCGAGGACTTCGACGTGGAGCTGGGCACCGAGGTGGTGTACTCATCGACCTGCCCCGCATCGGCCGCGCTGTCGCGTCAGCTGGTGCACGATCAGTTCGCGCACGATTTTGCCGACGGCACCCCGCTGGACCGCAACGCCATCCTCGACTGGCTGGCCAGCGAACGCGGCATGATCGCCACGCCGCACGCCCAACGCAGCGTGGCCACCTTGCGAGTGCGCCCCGCCGCCACCTTCGGCTTCGATATCCTGGCCCTCGTCGACCGCGTCGAGAACGCCCTCGGCACGCCGGTGCAAACCGCCGTCAAACGCGAAGACGAGCAGGCCTTCGCGCTGGCCAACGGCCAGAACCTGATGTTTTGCGAAGATGCGGCCCGGCGCATCCAGCGTGCCCTGGACGCCGACGAGACCATCACCGATTTCGCCGTGCGCGTCAGCCACGAGGAAAGCCTGCATCCGCACGATGCGGTCGCCTGCGCCAGCAAGGGCGTGGCCGACGGATACGACGCCAGTGCGTTTTGAGCACGGATGGAGGCAATCTCTTGCCTCCATCCGTGCCTTGGGACTCTCTGATCAAGCGAAATCGAGGGTCTTCTCGAAAGCGCGCAACTCATGGCGTGCCATGGCCAGGTTTGACTTGTCGCGATCAAGCACCAGATACATGAACAGCTTCTGGTTCGACTCCAGCGGACGGATCATGTGGTACTGCTTGCTCAGGCTGATCAGGATGTCCTCGATGACATCGTTGAGTTTGAGCGCACCAGCAACCTTGCGCTTGGCCCTCACCACCTCGGTGTTGCCGGCGGCCGCCACTTCCAGATTCAGTGCCGTGCCGTCGCCGGCCAGCAGCATGCCGCTGTCGGTATCGACCAGTGCCGAGGCCAGATAACCGTCGAGATCACGCAAGGGGTCGAGTGAAATTTTTGCCATGTTGTTTCTCCTGAACGGATTGAACTTGGTGGCCGGCCTGCGACCATGACCGTCGCAGGCCCCCTGTTTTCGGCCGTTCCATCGACCCCCGCACCTGCTTCCTGTTACATGCCGCCGACTCGCGAACCGACCATCGCGGCGACTCTGCGACAGGCGTACAACACCTGACCCAGGGTTGCCCGTGTACTGGCCACGCCGGCCAGCACCAGGCCGCGGCCGGTCTGCGGAATTTCGAGTATCAACACCTTGCCGGTCGCCGCGTCGACCACCAGGTCACGGCACAGCTTGTGCCCCACCTCGCGACACAACGCATCACCCAGTGCAAACTGCGAGCTGACCATGGCCGCAAACGTTTCCGGCGACACGCCACCGGGCAACGTGCTGGCAAGGTCGAAACCATCGCTGGTGCAGAACATCGCGCCATCAAGCCCGTGTTCGGTGGCCAGCAACTCGTTGAGATACTGCTTGAGCATGGCCCGTTCGACGCGGCCCACATTTCCATCCACGTGTTTCAAACCTCCTCTTCGGTGGCCGCTGCCAATTGCGCCATTTCCACCCGGGAAAACAGGATCTCCAGAAGCATCAGCACATCATCGCGCGCACGCACGTCGGCACTGACCACCGGGATCGACAATCCCAGTTCGGCGGCGCAGCGGTTGTACGCCGCCAACGACGAGGCACCCTCGTCCATGCGTCCGACGGCAATAACCAGGTGGTCTTCGCCCACCACCTCGACGAAGTGCGACACGTAGTGCCGCATGGTGGCCACCGCATCGTCGCGGCGACCATCAAGGAGCACGATCACGCCGACGGCGCCTTTGGCCAGGATCGGCCACATGTACTGGAAACGCGCTTGCCCCGGCGTGCCGTACAGGCGCAGCCTAGAGCCACCTTCGAGCATGACTTCGCCGTAATCCATGGCCACCGTGGTGGTGTCCTTGTCGCATTGCTCGCGGTCGTTGTTGGCCACTTCGGTGGCCACGGTTTCGATCTCGCTTACCGCACGGATGGCCGTGGTCTTGCCTGCGCCCATGGGCCCGGTGAACACCAGTTTGTATTCGCGTTTCTGCATGCCGATTCAGTGCCCCATTCCCAGCGCCGCGCGCAAGCGGTCGAACAAGCCACCGCCGCCATGATGGCGACGCGATTCGCGTTCACGCGTCGTCGCCACCGGCATCGGCTGCGTCACCTCGAGAATGCCGCAGCACCCGCAGGCGCGAAGAAAATCGCGTACTGCATCGGGTGATACGCCGAGCATGTCCGCCGCCTCGTCAATCGCCATCGCGCGCTTGCTGAACAAGGCTGTCAATCGCACATGCGTGATATTCGACGGAATTTTCCCCAGATCCGGCCAACATGTCAGCCGATAGCGCGCATGGGCCGGGTTCTTGCCCAGCGCGGACTGCCCGCGCCCGAGCAACCCCATCCGCCAAAGCAGGGCCTCCAGGGCAATCCATTGCTCGCTCGCACCCGCCTCGCCCAGCGGCGTCGAGGACGCCGGCTCCACGCTGACTTGATGATAGGGAGACGAAAGGTCCGCCAGTGCGCCATCATCGAAACCATCCACCGAGTAGCAACGACCGCGCGGCAAATGGACCAGCAACTGGTGGGCATCGACGTTGATGCGCAATATCCGCGCATCCGTGTCGTCCTGGTGATGCAGCTCGCGCAGGATCTCGACCAGTGATCTTGTCTGTGCCGGCGGCCGCGCATCCGATGCCGCCGGCGCGCGCGACCGGCCCGAGCCTTTGGCGTCGGCTTCGATCTCCGCGGCTATGGCCTCGAGTGCATCAAGAAACTCGCGCATGCGGATGGGACGGTGCAGGGTCCGGCTCCAGTCCGCCGAACGCGCGTCGACATCGCCAAGTACCAGGCACACGGGGCGTCCCGTCTCGCTCTCGCAGTGGCGGGCCTGTTCGGCAAACGGGCTGCCGGGAATACACAGCACCACATCCGCGTCGGCCCCGGACACGTGGCGCCAGCCGACGCGGGTGCGGCCGGCAAAAACATGCAACAGGGACTTGACCAGACTTTCGTCAACGGGAGTCAGGCCCGGCGTGGCGAGCGACAACGTGGGCGACCGGCCCGCGGTCTGCGAAAACAATCTGTCCATTGCCGTGCTTGCCCCTTGCTCCTGTCACGGGGTCGACCGCCCCGAAGGACGAGCCGCACTCCGCCTTGAGATCCCGTAACCGGCTTGTTACCGGCTGGAACCGCTGGCGGCGCCACTTGTCAAGAAACATACGGCGTGTTTTACACAAATGTCAACAAAAAGTGAAAAACACGCAATCGCCCAGCAAAGTCCATACAACGAGCGGTGTCACGGCCTCCCCCGAAGCGACGCATCACCAGCGTGGTTCATGCTGAACGAGTGTTCGCGGCGATTCCTTGACACAGGTCAAACTTTTTCATGCGCACGCAAAGCGGCCGCGCGGACATGATGTCCACGCGGCCCTTGCAAGCTCAAGATGGATCGGAGCGGCTTACTCGGCGGCGGCGGCGTCGGCGGCCGGCGCCTCGGGGGCGGCGGTTTCAGCCTTGACCTTGGCTTTCTTGGCGTTCTCGCGCTCGGCCTTGGCGGCGGCGGTACGGGCGGCCTTGGCCTCGGCGGCGGCGGCCACGTCTTCCTTGATGCGGGCGGCCTTGCCTTCCAGACCACGCAGGTAGTACAGCTTGGCGGCGCGGACCTTGCCCTTGCGCTTGACCGTGACCGAATCGATGATCTGGCTGTGCGACTGGAACACGCGCTCCACGCCGGTGCCATGCGAAATCTTGCGCACGGTAAAGGCCGAATGCAGGCCGCGGCTGCGCTTGGCGATGACGACGCCCTCGAACGCCTGCACGCGCTCGCGACTGCCTTCCTTCACCTTCACGTTGACCACCACCGTGTCGCCCGGGCCGAACTCCGGCAGCTGACGGGTCATCTGCTCGGTTTCGAACTGTTCAATGATCTTGTTCATGGCACACCACCAATGTTTTCAGTTTTGGGGCCCGGTATGGCCTCAAGCTTGTTGAGCCGCCAAGTACTCGCGGCGAAATTCGTCCAGCAACGCGCGGGATTCCTTGTCCAGCACGCATCGCGCCAAGAGATCCGGACGTCTCAGCCAGGTCCGGCCCAACGATTGCTTCCGGCGCCAGCGGCGGATGGCCGCGTGATCGCCCGACTGCAACACCTGCGGAACCGTTCCCAACGCGTCCTCGACCGGACGCGTGTAATGGGGACAATCCAGCAGGCCGTCGGAAAACGAATCCTGCTCGGCGGATCGCGCGTCGTTCAACACGCCACCCTGCAAGCGACCGACGGCATCGATCACGACTGCCGCGGCCAGCTCCCCGCCGGACAGCACGTAGTCGCCGATGGAAATTTCCTCGTCGACCTCATGCGCCAGCAGGCGCTCGTCCACTCCCTCGTAACGTCCGCAAAGCAAGGTGATGCGTGGCCTGCCGGCCAGTTCCTGCACCTTGTTCTGCGTCAGCCGCACTCCCTGCGGGCTGAGATAAACCACATGCGCCGGTGCTTCCGACGCTTGCCGCACGGCAGCCAACGTGGCGCGCAGCGGCTCGATCATCATCACCATGCCGGGGCCACCGCCAAACGGGCGCGCATCCACGGTACGGTAATTGCCGCGGGCGTAATCGCGCGGATTCCAGGCCTTGACCTGAAGCAATCCGCGTTCCTGCGCCCGGCCCACCACGCCGATACCGACGCTTTGGGCGACAAACTCGGGAAACAGCGTCACGACATCAATGCGCATGATTTCCCTCGTTGGCTGTTGACGGCCGAAGCCGCCATGAATCAGAAGTCCGGATCCCAATCGATGACGATGCGCCCGGTCTCCATGTCCACATCCTTGATGTATTTCTCCATCACGAACGGCAGCATGCGTTCACGGCTGCCATCGCGTACCACCAACACGTCGTTGGCACCGGTGGCGACCACATGACTGACTTGGCCCAGCGCCACACCGTCCATGGTCACGACCTGCAAGCCTTCCAGGTCGGCCCAGTAAAACTCGCCCCGGGCCGGCTCCGGCAGCTGTTCGCGAACGACGCTGATGTCGCTGCCGACCAATGCGGCTGCCGCATCGCGGTCGTCCACATCGGGCAAGCGCGCCACCAGGCCCTTGCCCTGCTTCCTGCCGTGAACACCATCCACTTCACTGGATTTGCCCGGCGCTGTGTCCAGCTGCCAGGGCTGGTATTCGAAAATGCGTTCGCGCGGCTCGGTCCAGGATTCCAGCTTGACCTCGCCACTGACACCGAATACCCCGACGATGCGTCCCACCGGGACACGCCGATCGGTCGTGCTCATGCTCAGGCGGCGGCCTGTTCTTCGGCCGGAGCCTGCGAACCTGCTTCTTTCAGCAGCGCGCGAACCTTGTCGCTCATCTGCGCGCCCTTGGCGACCCAGGCGTTGGTCTTTTCCACATCCAGCAGCAGGCGCTTTTCGGCACCCGAAGCCACCGGGTTGTAGTAACCCAGACGCTCGATGTTGCGACCGTCACGACGGCTGCGCTGATCAGCCACGACGATGTGATAGAACGGACGGCCCTTGGCGCCGCCACGAGCCAGACGAATACGTACCATATGCTTTGAACTCCGATATGCCGCGCACGCGGCAGTGGCACGCCTTGCGTGCACAGGGAACGGGGCATTTTAACGGAAATCCGCGAAAAAGAAAGGCCCCGAAGATTTCTTTAACGCGGAAAACCGCCCTGGCCCTTCATGGCCTGCAACTGCCGCATCATGCCCTTGCCGCGGCCCTTGCCCATCTTGGACATCATCTTGGACATCTGCTTGTGCTGCTTGAGCACGCGGTTGACGTCGGCCGGCTGGGTGCCCGAGCCGCGCGCCACGCGGGCACGGCGCGAGCCATTGAGCAGATTCGGAAAGCGCCGCTCCTTCTTGGTCATCGAGTTGATGATCGCGACCTGACGCTTGATTTCCTTGTCGTTGACGCGCGACTTGACCGACTCGGGCAAGCCCGACACGCCGGGCAACTTGTCCATCAGGCCGGCCAGACCACCCATGTTCATCATCTGCTCGAGCTGGTCGCGCATGTCGTTGAGGTCGAAGCGCTTGCCCTTGACCACCTTGCGCGCGAGCTTTTCGGCCTTTTCCTGATCGACCTTGCGCTCGACTTCCTCGACCAGCGACAACACGTCGCCCATGCCCAGGATGCGCTGCGCAACGCGATCGGGATGGAACGGCTCCAGCGCATCGGTCTTCTCGCCGGCGCCGAGAAACTTGATCGGCTTGCCGGTGATGTGGCGCACCGACAAGGCGGCACCGCCACGTGCATCGCCATCGGTCTTGGTCAGCACCACGCCGGTCAGCGGCAACGCGTCGGCAAACGCCTTGGCGGTATTGGCCGCATCCTGACCGGTCATGGAGTCGACCGTGAACAGGGTTTCGACCGGATCGAGCGCCGCATGCAGCGCCTTGATCTCGGTCATCATCGCTTCGTCGACGTGCAGGCGACCGGCGGTATCGACGATCAGCACATCGGCTACTTCGCTGCGCGCGGCGGCCACCGCACTGTTGGCGATGGCGACCGGATCCTGGCTGCCCTCGGACGGGAAAAACGCCACGCCAACTTGTCCGGCCAGCGTCTTCAACTGCTCGATGGCGGCCGGACGATAGACGTCGCAGCTGACCACCATGACCTTCTTCTTGTGCCGCTCGGTCAGATGCCGCGCCAGCTTGGCCACGGTCGTGGTCTTGCCGGCGCCCTGCAGGCCGGCCATCAGCACCACCGCCGGCGGCTTGACCGACAGATCGAGCGCTTCGTTGGTTTCGCCCATCAGGACCGTCAGCTCGTCGCTGACAATCTTGACCAGCGCCTGGCCCGGGGTCAGGCTCTTGAGCACTTCCTGGCCGACCGCGCGCGCCTGCACGCGCTCGATCAGCGCCTGCACCACCGGCAAGGCCACATCGGCTTCGAGCAGCGCAATGCGCACCTCACGCAAGGATTCGCGGATATTGTCCTCGGTCAGGCGGCCACGACCGCGCAGGCGGTTGACGGTACCGGTAAGACGTTGGCTGAGCGATTCAAACATGGCGTGGCACGCGTAGGAAAACATCTCATTATAGCGGACATCCGCAAGCCGTCTGCCGGATGCGTCGCAAGCAAACGGGGCAATCGGCCCCATTCACGCGCCACGCGGGCTGTGCCACACTTCCGGGCCATGCCGACCACCATCCCCGCCATCGTCGCGATCGTACTGTACCTGGGCGCTGCCGCGCTGCTGGCGGCGCCGATTACCGGCTGCCCGCATGCACCACGACGCCTCGGCCTGGGTGCCGCCGTGATCGCGGTGTTACTGCACGCGTTCGTGCTGCTGGGCGCACATGGCGGCCGGCTGGATCTGCACTTTTTCGCGGCTTTGTCGCTGGTCGCCGGCGTGGTCGCGGCGCTGACCCTGCTGGTCAACGTGTGGCGCGCGGTGGCGGGATTGGGCGTGATCGTGTTTCCGCTGGCGGCGTTGCTGCTGGCACTGGACATATTCATCGCGCCATCCACGCGGCCGCAGCCGATCGACTGGCAAATCACGCTGCACGTGGCCATCGCGCTGCTGTCCTACAGCCTGCTTTCGATTGCCGCCGTGCTGGCCATCCTGCTGGCGTTGCAGGAACGCGCGCTGCGTTCACACCACCCGATCCGGCTGGTACAGGCGCTGCCGCCACTGACGCAAACCGAGGCCTTGCTGTTCCGCCTGATCGCCACGGGCTTCGTCGGCCTGACGCTGACCTTGCTGACCGGCGCGTTGTTCGTGCACGACGTTCTCGGCCAACATCTGGCGCACATCATCGTTCTGAGCATCATCGCCTGGCTCATCTTCGGCGCCCTGCTCTGGGGCCGTTGGCGGCATGGCTGGCGCGGCACGCGCGCGGTCAACCTGACCCTGGCCGGCATGGCCGTGCTGGCGCTGGGATTCTTCGGCTCGAAGTTCGTGCTGGAAGTGATCCTGCAGCACCGGCCCTGACGTCGATCCGCCGGTCGTCTCGCCGGCGCGCAAGTGCACACGCATGCCTTATCGGCATTTTGCGCTTGCGTGCGGCCCCCATAACGTTGTCGGGCAATACGACAACAATCAGGCGCGTCATCGACACGCGCCATTCAATCATGGGAGCCGCACATGTCCTTGTTCATCGAGGAGACCCTGACCCGTCTGCAGCAAAGCAGCCCGGCGCAGAATGAGTTCTATCAGGCCACCGGCGAAATCCTCGACTGCCTGCAGCCGTTGCTTGATGCCGATCCACGTTACCGCGAACACGGCATCATCGAACGCATTGTCGAGCCCGAGCGGCAGATCCTGTTCCGCGTGTGCTGGACCGACGACCACGGTCGGGTGCACGTCAACAAGGGGTACCGCATCCAGTTCAACTCCGCGCTGGGTCCCTACAAGGGCGGGTTGCGCTTCCACGCCTCGGTCAACGCCGGCATCATCAAGTTTCTGGGCTTCGAGCAGATCTTCAAGAATGCCCTCACCGGCCTGCCCATCGGTGGTGCCAAGGGCGGTTCCAATTTCGACCCGCACGGCAAGTCCGATGCCGAAGTGATGCGCTTTTGCCAGTCGTTCATGACCGAGCTGCACCGCCACATCGGCCCCAGCATCGACATTCCGGCCGGCGACATCGGCGTGGGCGCACGTGAAATCGGCTATCTGTATGGTCACTACAAACGCCTGACCCGCCGCTACGAAGGCGTACTGACCGGCAAGGCGCCTGCCTGGGGCGGTTCGCTGGCACGCAAGGAAGCGACCGGCTACGGCACGGTGTATTTCGCCCAGCACATGCTTGCCGCACGCGGCCAGGAGCTGGCCGGCAAAAACTGTCTGGTCTCGGGGGCCGGCAACGTGGCCATCTACACCATCGAAAAACTGCAGCAGCTCGGTGCCACGGCCATCACCTGTTCGGACTCCGGGGGCACCATCCACCATCCCGCCGGCATCAATCTGGAAACGCTCAAACGGCTCAAGGAAGTCGAACGTGTGTCGCTGCGCCAGTATCTGGAACATCACCCGGATGCGACCTGGACCCCGCTTGCCGACTACCCCGTGGACGGCCATGCCGTGTGGCGTCTGGCGGCGGATGCCGCTTTCCCGTCAGCCACCCAGAACGAGGTCACGGCCGCCGATGCCCGCGCCATGATCGACAACGGCGTCATCTGCCTGGCCGAGGGCTCCAACATGGCCTCCACCACGGAAGCCATCGACGTGCTCGGCGACAGCGGCATCGCCTACGGCCCCGGCAAGGCCGCCAATGCCGGCGGCGTGGCCGTCAGCCAGCTGGAAATGGCACAAAATGCCAGCATGCAGTCGTGGTCGTTCGATACGGTCGACACCCGGCTGCGCGGCATCATGGCGCACATCCATGACACCTGCACCCGGGCCGCGACCGAGTTCGGGCAGCCGCGCAACCTGGTCCTGGGCGCCAATGTCGCCGGCTTTCGCAAGGTCGCCAACGCCATGATCGAACAAGGCGTGTACTGATCAGCCCGCGGCGTGG
>DASSKC010000165.1:0-22867 GCA_035690885.1 Oleiagrimonas sp.
CAGGAAGCTGCTGGTCTGGTTCATCTGCGACATGGTCACGTCGAGCGCGGTGAATTGCTTGAGATAGCGGTCCTGGACGCTCTGCATGCGTGCGTCCAGCCGGGCCTGCTGCTGGTCGAGCTGCTTGCCGCGTTCATCCAGGCTGTCGCTGCGGATGTCCAGCAGGCCGCCGGTGCCGAGGTAGCCGTCGAGCAGGCTGTCCAGCTTGCCGGCGTAGCCCTGGTCGCCACCGAACAGGTTGGCCACCTGCGCGGGTTGCGAACCCAGGGCATCGTCGAGCTCGTTGACGTCCAGTTGCAGCGTGCCATCGGCCTGCAAATTGACGCCGATGTCGCCCAGCGTGCGCAGGCCTGACACATTGCTGCCGGCGACATCGGCCAGTACCGACGAGAGCTGCGAGCGGATGCCAAGCAGGCTGGCATCGCCAAGCAGCGGCCCGGCGGTCTTGCTGCCGGGGTCGTAGCTGGCCAGTTGCCCGGCGCCTCGAACGAAATTGTTGTAGGCGTTGACGAATGCCTGGACCAGGTTTTGCGTCGACGTCGCGTCGCGGCCCACGGTCAGGGTCTCGGTCTGGCCGGGTTCCGCGCTGGCGATGTTCAAGGTGACGCCATCGATGGCGCCGTCCACGACATTGTCGGGTGAGGTGCTGGTGAAGCCGTCGATGTTGACCTGGGCATCCGTCGCCGCGTTCTGCAAGGTCAGGTTGCCAGTGTTCGTCGAGGCATCCCACCTCAACGCGTTCAGGCCGCCGTCGCCGCCGCTTGCACTGATGCTGAAAGCATTGGCGACTCCGGTTGCGGTCGAAGTCAGCACCAGGTGGTCGCCGTCCGTGGCGTGCACGATGGTGGCGCCGACGCCGGGGTTGCCGCTGGCGCCGTTGATGGCGTCACGGATGCCGGAAAGGGTGTTGTTGCCCGAATCAATGTCGATGGCGATCGATTCGCCACCAACGGAAAGCGTGAGGGTGCCGGTACCCACGGCGGCATCGTCGGCGTACGCGGCGGAAGTCAGTTTCTGGGCCGCAGCGGTCTGCAGCACCTCGATCTGGTAACGGCCGGGCATCGCGTTGGCGCCGGCCGTGGCGGTGAAGAGGTCCGTATCGCTCGAAGTCGCGGTGTACTTCGTGAAGGCGCTGCCGTCGGCCAGCGATGACAAGCTGCTTTGCAACGCCGCCAACAGCGATTTCAGAGAGCCGATCGCCGAGGTCTGGTTGGTGACATAGGCACGCTGGTTGTCGATCTGGGCCTGTGCCGGTTGGCGCTCTGCATCCACCAGTTTCGAGACGAGCGTATTGACGTCCAGCCCCGAGCCGATGCCTGGCGAACTGATGAGTCCGGTGCCTGGGTTGGTGCTGATGGTGGACATGAAAAGGTGGCTCCGGAATCGTGGTGATGGAAATTCGACGGTGATCGCAGTGCATCAAGCAATTCGCGTACCACTCGCGAGCCGCGTGTCGATCAAGGTTTGCGGGCCTCCGGCGTTCGTCATTTCCGTGAAAACGGTCTATTGCCTGTCCCGCCGGCGGCGAACGATTGCCGCCGGCGGAACCCGGTTGCCGCTTACTGCAGAAGCTTCAGCACCAGCTGCGGCGCCGCGTTGGCCTGGGCCAGCATCGACACGCCTGCCTGTTGCAGGATCTGCGCCTGGCTCATCGAGGCCGTCTCCGATGCGAAGTCGGTGTCTTCGATGCGGCTGCGGGAAGCCGACAGGTTTTCCGAGATCGCCTGCAGGTTCGAGATGGTCGAGTCGAAGCGGTTCTGGATGGCGCCGAGATCGCTGCGCACCGAGCTGACCGTGGACAGCGCCGCGTCGACGCGGTTGATCACGTCGTTCGCGTCAGCCACCGAGGTGACGTCGACGTCGGACAGGCTGCCCGATACCTGCGTCGTGCCGGCGGTGAAACCGAGCGCGGTGAAGTCCGTGCCAGTGCCGCCGATGGTCAACGTGCTCTGCGACTGGATCTGCAGCGCGCCGGTGCCGTCGAGGTAGGCGGTCACGCCGCTGATGCCCTCGGCGTTGATGCCGTCGGCCAGCGACTGGGCGTCGGAGAACGTGCCGACGATGTCGGTGCCGTTGAGGCTGAGTTCGCCTGCAGCCAGATCCAGCATGCCGGTGGCTGCCGTAGCAGTGGCCGCGCCTGTGGTGTCGTCGGAATTACCATCGGTAATGGTGCCAGCGGTCAGGCCCATCAGGTTGTTGCCCGCGACCGATACATCCGCGCCCGCGGCGGCCAGATGCACTTCGCCCCCGACGTTGGACGCCGTGAGGTTGGCGATCCCTGCGGAGTTGATTGCGGAAACGAGGCTGTCGACGTCGGTGAAGGTGCCGGTGATGTCGGTGCCACCCAGGGTCAGGTCGCCCGCGGCGAGAGTCAGGCCGGCGCTACCGAACGCACTGCTGACGTCCTGCGAAACCGTGGCCACCGAGCCGATCTGGCTGGCCTTGGTGCCTTGGGTCAGGTCGATGGTAATCGTCTCGCCGACGTTGGCGCCGACCTGAAAAGCGGCGGAACCGAAGCTGCCGTCCAGCACGTGGCGACCGTTGAACGTGGTCTGCTGCGAGATGCGGGTGATCTCAGCGAGACGCTGCTGCACTTCGGCGTCCAGCGCCGAGCGATCGCTGTCGGAGTTGGTGGCGTTGGCCGACTGCACCGCCAACTGGCGGATGGCCTGCAGGTTGTTGGTCAGCTCGCCCAGCGCCGACTCCGTGGTCTGCGCCAGCGAAATGCCGTCGTTGGCATTGCGCACGGCCGTGTTCAGACCGTTGATCTGGGTGGTGAAACGGGTCGAGATGGCGAGGCCCGCGGCGTCGTCCTTGGCGCTGTTGATGCGCAGGCCCGAAGACAGGCGCTGCATCGCGGTGGCCAGCGCGTTCTGCGACTGGTTGAGGTTGCGCTGAGCAGTCAGCGACATGATGTTGGTGTTGATGACCTGAGGCATGGGAAGGTTCTCCTGACGGTACGTTGTGCCGGACTTCCGGCGTGGGTCGTTCCGGCGGTGCTTCCGAAGTACCGGTTGCATGCCGCCTCGGAGATTGTTTCGGCACGTGCGTGGCGAACTTGAGTGCCGGATGAAGTCGTTTCGTCGTTGTCAACGCCGCTGCCGCGCCATGCCGCAGCAGGGGTCGACGCACTTCTCCGGGGTGCCGCGATGCGTGTGACGAGCGCGTCGATTGCAGCGCCGACGGCCGGATGGTTCGACGCGAGGCCGCGCGGAGAACCCACGCTGGCCGCGGTCGTGTCGCGCCGCCTTACTTCAGGAAATCGAACAGCGACATGCCCTGAACTTTGATGTAGGTCTGCTGCGCGGCCTGCAGCGCCACCTGCTGCAGGTTCAATTTGCCGATGGCGCTGGCCATGTCGACGTCCTGCAGGTTGGAGATCGCGCCCTGGTTCTGGACGTGCAGATCGCCTTCGGTGGATTTTTGCTGGTCCAGGGTATTCATCCGCGCGCCGATGCGGGCCTGCACGTCGAGCACGCGTTGCAGCGATTGATCGATGCCTTCGATCTGGCGGTTGACGACATTGCTGGAAGCCGGACCCGGCGGCATGCTTTCGAAGGCATCGATCAATCTGCCGACGCTGGCGAACATGCTTTGCGTGGATCCCGATTGCACGGAGAGGGTATCGCCCGCGGCGGGTTCGCCGTCGAGCTGGATCTGCATGCCGCCGAACGCGATCGCGCCGTGGCCGTCGTAGCTGCCGGTGCCGGCGATGTTGCCGGCGCTGTCTGCAGCCTGCCATGTGCCGTCGGCCGCGAAAGTGATGGTGTACGCGCCGCCGGTGTAGGCGCCGCTGTCGATCACGCTGCTCGCGCCGACCACCAGCGCCCCGGTGTTGGTCGCGCCTGCCTGCACGGCAAAGCGGCCGTTGCCGGCCGGGATGTTCATGAACACGTCGCTGCCGGGGTCGCCCGTGGCTACCTGCATGCCGGGCGCGGCGGCAACCATGCGCTGGCCGTCATCGCCCTTGTACGAGACATCGAAGCCCGCGTTTTGCACGAATGGCGTGGCGCGCACCGCATTGCCTGCGAACAGGGCGTCGCCCTGCGCGTCGGTGCCGTTGGATACCTGCACGAGCTGTGAAAACAACTGGCGCAGTTCGGTGGCGGTGGCGACGCGGTCGCTCGGGGTCTGGCTGGCATTGGTGCCTTGCAGCGCAAGGGTACGCACGCGCTGCAGGATGCCGGTCACCTGGTTGAGCGAGGTTTCTTCCA
Source organism: Oleiagrimonas sp. (assembly GCA_035690885.1). GTDB lineage: Bacteria > Pseudomonadota > Gammaproteobacteria > Xanthomonadales > Rhodanobacteraceae > Oleiagrimonas. The sequence continues at coordinate 4,215 of DASSKC010000165.1, forward strand.
GGCCGAGCCGGCCGTTGGCGCTGTCGATGTTGCGCTGGTATTGCTGGTTGGCCGCTTCCACGTGTTGCAGTTTCAGTACCTGGGCGGCGGCGACCGGGTCGTCGGAGGCATTGAGGATGCGCTTGCCGCTGCTCAGCTGCCGTTGCGTGTCGGCCATCTGTGACTGACGGTCGAGGATGTCGTTGATGGCGCTTTGCTGCATCCACGTGGTCGATATCCGCATGGCTTCAGCTCCTTACCGCGTTGATCAGGGTGTCGAAGAGGGTGTTTGCGGTGGCAATCACCTGTGCCGAGGCCTGGTAGGACTGTTGGTAACGAATGAGGTTGCTGGCCTCCTCGTCGAGATTGACGCCGGCCACGGATTGCTGCGATTGCTGGGCCTGCTGGTAAAGACTGGTCTGCGCGTCCAGGTTCATCTTGGCTTGTGCGCCCATGGTGCCGGTGCCGGCAACCAGGCTGGCGTAGGCATCGCCGGCCGAAACCGTGCCGCCGCCGAGCACGCCGAGGTCGGCGGTCTTGCCCAGCGCCAGCGCATTGCTGTTGTCGCCGGCACCGTCGCTGTTGCTCCTGACGGTGAAGCCGTCACCGGCGGCAGGCGCGCCATCCAGCGCGAGGCTCCAGCCATTCAACTGGATCGGCGAGCCGGGGGTGTAGGGGTGACTGCCCGTGCCGTTGATCGAATAAGTGGTGGCGTCGATGAAATCGATTTGCGCCGTCGCCTGCAGGTTGGCGTCGCCGACATCGGTGACGTTCAGCTCTGCGACGCTCGCCTGGTTGCCGCTGGCGGCGACGGCCTTGACCGGTGCCGCCAACGCGAGCTGGCCTGGATCCGTGAGTGTCAGTTGCAGCCCGCCCGCTGCACCGAGTGTGGGCTGGATGCGGAAACTGTCACCGGCGGCGGCCGTGCCGGCGATAACCAGGTGCAGGCCGTCGAAGCTGAGCGGGTCGGCGCTGGTGCCGCCGCCGGTCGCAGTGACCGGGCTGCCGCCGGTGGTACGCACCGACCAGGCGCTGCCGTCGTAGCGCAGGGTGTAGTCGCTCGCCTGCAGCGACCCGACATCCGTGATGGTGGCGCCGACCGTGGCGTTGCCGGTGTTGCCGCCCGCCGCCGATACCTGCGGCGCGGGCAGCGTGAACATGTCGCCGCCGAGCTGGCCGTTCAAATCCATGCCCTGGCGGTGCTGCGCGTTCACCGCGCTGGCGAAGGCGATTGCGATGCGTCCCAACTGGTTGCGCGCCGGTTCGAGCACGTTGCCGCGGTAATCGAGCAGGCCGCCCAGCGCGCCTCCCTGCAACTGGCCATCGAGGCTGGCGCCGGTGGATGAGGCCACGTTGGTGCGGGTAGCGTCGTAGGGATCGGGCACGGCTTTCAATGCGAGCGCGCTCGAGCCGCTGACCAGGGTCTGGCCATTGCCCGCAAACACGTTGATGCTGTTGCCCTGCGTCGAGGTGGTAATCCCGACTTGCGCGGACAGTTGCTGCAAAAGCTGATCACGACGATCAAGCAGGTCGTTGGGTGGGTTGCCGCCGGCAGCTTCGCTTGCGATCTGCTGGTTGAGGTCGGCGATGCCCTTGGCCAGGCCGTTGATGCTGGAGACGCTGTCGGCGACGCGCTGGTTGATCTGGCTCCATTGCCGGGCGAGCTGCTGGTCGAGGGTGTGGAAGGTGCCGACCAGCGATGTCGCGTTGCCCAGCACGGCCTGGCGCGTGGGCGTCGAAGTGGGGTTGTTGGCGGCGTCCTGGACACTCGAATAAAAACCGTCCATGGCCGACTGCACGTTGTTGTTTCCCCCCAGCAGGTCGTTGAGGTTGTCGGTGAGCTGGCTGAAGGTGGTGGCGCGTTGCAGCGACGAATCCTGGTTCCGGACCGCGGCGGTGAGGTACTGGTTGTATGCGCGCCGTACATCGACCACGTCCACGCCCTGGCCGATGAAGAAGTTGCCCGCACGCTGCGGGTCGCGCGTGGCCAGTGTGACCGTCTGCCGGCTGTAGCCCGGCGTGCTGGCGTTGGCGATGTTGTGGCCGGTGGTAGCCAGCGCCACACGCGAGGCGAGCAGGCCGGAAATGCCGGTGCCGAGAAGGTCAGCCATGTCCCTCGCTCCACAGGTGAATGTGCATTCTTATGATCCCGGTGTCGGCGACGACGGAGAATCCTTGAGCGACGCCAGCGCATCGCGCATGGTGTCGCTGTTGGCGATGGCGGTCAGCTTGTTGGCATAGTCCGGGTCGGTGGCATAGCCGGCGCGATGCAGGGCGCGTGCGAAGCTGGCGACGTCCTCGCCGTGTCCGAGCGCGTCGGCGTAGCGAGGATTTCCGGTCAGCATCCGCGCGTAGTCGGCGAACGACCGAGCCGGCCCGGCATAGGCACGGAAGGCGGCGTTGCTGCGGACCGCCACGCCGTCCTTGAACTCGAGGGTGGGCACGTTGGCGTATTTGCCGTGCCAGCTCCCGCCGGCCTTGATGCCGAACAGGTTGAAGCTGTTGCTGCCGTCGGCCTGGTGTGGCATGTGCTTGCCCCAGCCGGTTTCCAATGCCGCCTGGGCGAGGACCGCGCGGACGCTTACGCCCAGTTTGTGTGCCACGGCCTGCGCGTAAGGCGCCAGCTTCTGGACGAAATCGTCGGGGCCGGAAAACACCCACTTCTGTGCCGCGTGCAATGCATCGAGTCCGGCCGTCTTCGCAAAATCGAGGACGCGGTCGAAAACGCTGTCGGTGGCGTCCGCACCGTTCGCGGCATTCGCGATGCCCCCTGTCGGGAACATGGCGGCCGGCATGGCGGAGGCGGTTGGAAGCGTGCGTGCTGCGAGCAGTCGTGGTGACAGCGCGGTGGGATCGGTGGTCGCTGTCGCCGAACCCTGCGCATTGCCGCCGAGTTGGCGGACCAGCATCGCGGCGATGCCCAGGCCCTTGCCATCGTTGGCGAGCGACAGCGCGAGCTGGTTGTCGAACATGCCGCGCCACTGGTCCGACTGCGCGCTGTCGAGAATGCCGCCGCCGAAGCTGGCCTGGCGCATGGACTTGATCAGCATTCGCGCGAACACTGCCTCGAACTGGCGTGCCACGGTGGGCAGCGCCGCCTTGCCGTCATCGCGCGCCGCACGGGCCAGGCCGGACAATCCCTGGATGTCGGTCCAGGTGTCCGGTCCGCGCACGGGCAGGCGAGGCGCATCCATCAGATCACCACCAGATCGGCGTGCAGTGCGCCCGCTTGCTTGAGGGCTTGCAGAATGGCAATGAGGTCGTTGGGCGATGCGCCGACCTGGTTCACCGCGTGCACGATCTGGTCCAGGCTGACGCCCGGGCCGAATTTGAACATGTGGCCGCCGTGCTCGGCGATCTTCACGTTGCTGCTGGGCACGATGGCGGTCTGGCCCTTGCTGAACGGCGCCGGCTGGCTGACCAGCGGCTGCTCGCCGATGCTGACTTCGATCGAGCCGTGGGCGACGGCAGCGGCGCTGACCTTGACGTCCGATCCGATCACCACGGTGCCGGTGCGCGAATTGACGATGACGCGCGCAGGCGCTTCCCCCGGCGTGACGTCCAGGTTCTGGATACCGGCGATCCACGACACGCGTTGGGTCGGATCCAGCGGTGCGCGCACCTGCACCGACACCGCGTCGTTCGCCTGTGCGGTGCCGGCGCCGAAACGGTCGTTGATGGCCTGGGCCACGCGATTGGCGGTGGTGAAGTCCGGGGTGTTGAGGTTCAGCGTCAGACTGCCGGAGCCGTTGAAGTTGGACGCCACCGTGCGTTCCACCGTAGCGCCATTGGGGATGCGCCCTGTCGAGGAGATGTTCACCTGCACGCTGGAGCCGCTCTGGCCCTGGGCATTGATGCCGCCGACCAGCACGCTACCCTGGGCGATCGCGTAGGTGTTGCCGTCGGCGCCGCGCAATTGCGTCATCAGCAATTGGCCCCCGCGCAGGCTCTTGGCGTTGCCGATCGAGGCCACGGTCACGTCGATGGCCTGGCCGGGCTTGGAGAACGCCGGCAGCGACGCCGTGACCATCACCGCGGCGGCATTGCGCAATTGCGGGCGCACGTTGGCGGGCACGGTCACGCCGAACTGCTGCAGCATGTTCTCGAGGCTCTGGGTGGTGAAAGGCGCCTGGCTGGTCTGGTCGCCGCTGCCCTCCAGACCCACTACCAGGCCGTAGCCGATCAACTGGTTGCTGCGCACGCCGGCAATCTGCGCGAGGTCGCCGATGCGTTCGGCGTGCGCTGAGGGCGCCACCATGGCCAGCGCGACCAGCAGCAACCAGGCAACGATGGCGCACCAGCGTACGCGCCAATCCGTGCGCGGTGCGCGGACGAGCTGCATGTGACGGGTGTGAATCTGCGTGCTCATCAGAACGGCATCCACTTGGAGTTGAAGAAGCGCGACAGCCAGCCTTGGGTGTTGGCGTCAGCCAGCGAGCCGCTGCCGGTATACGTGATCTGGGCGTTGGCGATGCGAGTGGACAGGATGGTGTTGCCCGGCCCGATGTCCTGGGGTCGCGCGATCCCCGCAATGCGCACCAGTTCGCGGCCCTGGTTGATGGTCAGCCACTTCTCGCCGCGCAGCACGAGGTTGCCGTTGGCCAGGCGCTGCGCCACCGTCACCGTGATCTGGCCGTTCAACTGGTTGCTCTGGCTGCTGGAACCGGAACCGTCGAAACCGCGATCGCCCGAAAGGCTGGCGATCTTGCCGCCATTGAGGGGAAAGGCCTTGCCCCAGAGGGTGGCTGCGCCGAGATCGGCACTGTCCTTCTTCGACGTCGTGGTCTGGGCCTTCTTGCTGGCCTGGGTGTTCTCGGCCAGCACGATGGTGACGATGTCGCCGACGCGGTGCGCGCGCGGGTCGGCGAACAGTTCCATGGAGTTGGTGTCGTGGTAGATGGCGCCGTCCGCCGGCGGCGGCGCCGACTGGGCGACGGGCATGGTGGGCGCCCACTCCGGATCGACGCGTGGCGCATTGCTGGCGCAACCGACCAGGGTGGCGACGGCGACCAGTGGCAAAAGGATGTGGACGAGGCGCGAATTGGTCATGGTCAGAGCTTGTTGGTGAGGTTCTGCAGCATGGAATCGGTGGCCGAGATCGCCTTCGAATTCATCTCGTAGGCGCGCTGGGTCTCGATCATGTTGACCAGCGCCTCGACCACGTTGACGTTGGAGGTTTCCAGCGAACCCTGTTCCAGCGTGCCCATGCCGTTCAAGCCCGGCTGGCCGATCTGTGGCGCGCCGCTGGACGCGGTTTCGACGTAGAGGTTGTCGCCCGTCGGCTGCAGGCCCGCGGGGTTGATGAAGTCCGCCATCTGCAGCGTACCCACCTGGGTCGGCGCGTTCTGGCCCGGCATGGTGACGCTGACGGTGCCGTCGCTGCCGATCGTCACCGCCTGCGCGTTGGGCGGCAAGGTGATGGCCGGGTTCAGGGGATTGCCGCTGGCAGTCACCAGTTGTCCGTCGCTGCTCAGGTGCAACGAACCGTCGCGGGTGTAGGCGATCGAGCCGTCGGGCATCGACACCTGCAGGAAGCCGCGCCCCCGGATCGCGACATCGAGCGCATTGCCGGTCTGGGTGAGGTTGCCTTGCGTGAAGAGTTTCTCGGTGCCGACCACGCGCACGCCCGTTCCCAGCATCAGGCCCGAGGGCGATTGCGTCTGCTGGCTGGTCTGGCCGCCCGGCTGGCGCACGTTCTGATAGACCAGGTCCTGGAACGAGGCGCGCGAACTCTTGAAGCCGGTGGTATTGACGTTGGCCAGGTTGTTGGAGATGACTTCCATGCGCGTCTGCTGCGCATCCAGCCCGGTCTTGGCGACCCACAGTGCGGAAAACATCGGGTTACTCCTTCGCCGCGCAGCGGCGTGTTGCAAGCGGTTGGAAACGGAATGCGGGGGTCATGTCAGGTGGCCTGCAGCAGTTGGCTGGCGGCCTGCGCGTTTTGGTCGGCGTTGTGGATGGCCTGTATCTGCATCTCGAATTGGCGCGACAGTTCGATCATCTTCACCAGCGCGGTGGATGGATTGACGTTGCTGCCCTCGAGCACGCCCGCGGCCAGGCGCACGCTGGCGTCGGCCGGTGCGCGGCCGCCGTTGGCGAGGTGCATCAGGCCGTCGCTGTCCTGCCGGAGCTGGTCGACAGGCGGGTTGACCAGGCGGATTCGATCGACGGTGACGAGGGTGTCGGGCCTCTCGCCCAGCGGCACCACCGACACCGTGCCGTCGGCACCGATGTCGACGTGCGAGGCGGGTGGCAACGTGATCGGGCCGCCGTCGCCCAGCACCGGGTCGCCGCGTGCGTCGGTGAGCATGCCATCGGACGTCAGTTGCAGGTTGCCGGCGCGGGTGTAGCCCTCGCTGCCGTCGGGGCTTTGCACCGTGATCCAGCCTTGGCCCTGCACGGCAACATCGAGGTCGCGTCCGGTGGTCGAGAGCGTGCCGGCGGAAAAGTCGTGGCCGCTGCCGCGCGCCACCGCGTTGATGCGCGTGGGCAACCCTTCGCCCAATACCGGCAGGTCGCGGAAGGCGCCCAGTTCCGCCTTGAACCCGACGGTCGAGGCATTGGCGAGGTTGTGGCTGACTTCGGTCTGCGCCCGAAGGATTTGCGAGGCGCCGGTCATTGCGACGTAGAGCGAGCGATCCATGGGAATTCCTCAGGTCGAGGGGTCTCGTCAGTTGCGGATGTTGATGACGGTCTGCACCATCTTGTCGTCGGTGGAGATCACCTGGGCATTGGCCTGGTAGTTGCGCTGGGCCTTGATCATGTTGACCAGCTGTGCGGTCAGGTCGGACGTGTTGGAGGCTTCCAGCGCGCCGGACTGGATCGTGCCGAACTTGCCGCTGCCGGCGCTGCCGCGCACAGCCTGGCCGGATTCGTAGCTTTCGGCCCAACTGGTATCGCCGAGTTGGCGCAGGCCCTGGCGGTCGGCGAAGTCGGCGAGGGCGAGCTGGCCCAGGGGTTTGGACTGGCCATTGGAGAAGTTCGCGGACACCACGCCGTCGGCAGACACGTCGATGTTCGACAGTTTTCCGGCCGGGAAGCCATCCTGGTTGACCGCGCCGGCGGAGAAGTTGGTGCCGAACTGTGTGGCCTGCGACATATCCATGGTCAGCTGGATCGGATCGGTGCCCGGGCTGACCGTGACCGGATTGAAGCTCAGCTTGCCGTTGGCAGGGGTCGCCAGCGAACCATTGCTGGAGAAGGCCATGGTGGCGGTACCGGCGTTTTGCCCATCCACCATCAGGTTGACCTGCCACTCGTTGGGCGTGGCGGTCTTGACGTAATAAGCGGTGGCGTTGTGCTCGCCGCCCTGCGAATCGTAAATCGTGAACGGCGTGGCCTGGTTGAAGCTGGTGGGATCGGCGGGATCGAACGGGGAGCTCGTCGGCACGGTAGCCCCGGCCGGCAGGTTGAAGGCAATCAGGACGTTGCCGGTGGCCTTCGCCTGGCTTTGCGACGTGACCAGTTGCAGGTCATTCATGGTGCTGATGTCGAAGCCGCCCGCGCCGTTGGGCGGGAACACCTGCAGGCGCCGGCCATCCGGGGTGACGACGTAGCCGTCCTTGTCCTGCTGGAAGTTCCCGGCACGGGTGTAGGCGATGCCATCGTCGCCCTTGACGGTGAAGAAGCCGTTCCCGCTGATGGCCATGTCGAGCGTGTTCTGGGTGTACTCGATATTGCCGTTCCCGAATTGTTGGGTGACGCCGGTGAGGCGCACGCCGCTGCCGATGGCGGTGTTGCTGAGGTTGGCGCCGGTCGTGGAGAACACGTCGGCGAAATCGGCGCGCGAGCCCTTGAATCCGGCGGTGTTGGTGTTGGCGATGTTGTTGGCGGTAACCTCGAGGTCCGAGGAGGCCGCATTGAGTCCGCTCAGGGCGATGTTGAAGGGCATGTCTGGTTGCTCCGGTTGAGGTCAGAGGATTTGCGCGATCTGGTTGAGTGACACATCGCCCACCCCGTCCACCAGCAGGTTGGCGCCGGTGCTCGTGGTATCGATGCCCGCCACCTGTCCGCCGACATAGGTGGTGAGCGGGGCGTTGGCGCTGCCGGCGGACAAGGTGTAAAGCCCGGCCGGAACGGGCTTGCCGTCGGCATCCAGTCCGTCCCACTGGAATCCGGCGAGTCCGCCCGGTTGCGCACCGAGGTCAATCGTGCGCACGGTGTTCCCGTTGGCGTCCGCGATCGAAACGCGCACGTCGTCGGATGCGCCCGGCACGTTGACGGCGCCGGTCACGCCAGCGGCCGTGCCGCCGCCGATGGCGACATGGCTGGAGGGCACCAGCACCTGGCGGCCGATGAGGTCGGATGCACGCAGGACCTGATCGCTCTGCAACGATGTCGCGAGCTGGTCGAACGACGTCTGCATCTGCTGGGTGGCGGCGATCTGGCTGAATTGCGCCAGTTGGCCCACGAACTGGGTGCTGTCCATCGGCTTGGTGGGATCCTGCGCGCGGTACTGCTCGACCATCAGTTTCAGGAAGTCCTGCTGGGTAAGCTGCTGGCCGGACAGGGTGGCCGCCGCGGTCAGGGGTGAGCTGCTGCCGGTGACGCCGTTGAGATCGTTCATCGTGGTCATTTCCCGAGGTCGAGGGTCTTGAGCATCAACTGCTTGGCGCTGTTCATCACTTCCACGTCGTTCTGGTACGAGCGCGACGCGGAAATCATGTTCACCAGCTCGTCGATGGGATTGACGTTGCTGCCGTAGACGTAACCGTTGGCGTCGGCCATTGGATTGCCGGGTTCGTAGTGGCTTGGAATCGCGGCCTGGCTTTCGGTGACGCCGGTCACGCGCACGCCGACCGCGGCTTCGCTGGCAGTGCCGACTTCGCCCGCCATGGCGGCGTGCACCGCGGCGAACAGCGGTTCGCGCGCACGGTAGGCCTCCTCCGGACTGCTGGCCACGCTGTTGGCGTTTGCGAGATTGCTGGCGGTAGTGTTGAGGCGCAGCGATTGGGCCGCCATGCCGGAGCCGGCAATATCGAATACCTTGAACATCGACATCAGCCGCCACCTCCGGTGATGGCCGTGCGCAGCATGCGGATTTGTGCGGTGATGAAGGTCAGGCTGGCCTGGTAGTGAACGCTGTTGGCAGCGTAGGCGGCCTGCTCGACCTGCGTGTCGACCGTGTTGCCGTCCATGCTTGGCTGCAGCGGCACGCGCCACTCCAGCGGAATGTTTCCTGTCGGGGTGCTTCCGTTGCTACTGGCCTGGCCAGAGCTGGGTGCCGCGAGTTGCAGGTTCGCGTCGTTGCCGCCGGCCTCGGCGAGCACCTTGCGAAAATCCACGTCGCGCGCCTTGTAGTCGGGCGTATCGGCATTGGCGAGGTTGTCGGCGATGGCTTCCGCACGTCGCTGCCACACGCCAAGCGCGCGGGCATGGATGCCGAACAACGGATCGGATGGGCTGCTCATGCTGGCTCCACGAAGTGTGTCCAGCCCGAAGCAGCAATATGTGTGCCAGTCGCAGGAAAGTTAGTTGGAATGCGGGTTTCCGCGCGAAATGCGCGATCCCCGACGTGGCCACGGCGGCAAGATTCTGCCGCCGTGGCGGAAGCTTGCCGCCGGCGGCGACAAAAACCCGACGGGCGCAGCAACCTCTGCATCGCCTGCCGGGTTTCGACGCGGCGCAATTCGCTCGCGGTCGTGGTGGGTTCCGGAACGTTGTCAGTCCGACGGCGCGGGCAACAGCTCCAGGATGGTCGTCGCCAGCACGTCCGGCTGGAACTTGGCGACGAAGCGATCGGCGCCGACGCCGGCGACCATGGCTTCGTTGAATACGCCGCTCAACGAACTGTGCAGCAATACTTTCAACCCGCGCCAGGCACTGTTGGCGCGGATCTCGCGCACCAGCGCGTAACCGTCGAGCTTGGGCATTTCGATGTCCGAGATCACCAGGTCGAAGCGTTCTCCTTTGCGGGCCGACGATTCCAGCATCTCCAGCGCCTCGGCGCCGTTGCGGACCATGACGCATTCGACGTGCAGTTGCTGCAGCGTGGCATTCAATTGCATGCGCGCCACCGCCGAATCGTCGGCCACCAGCACGCGACGCTGCGGTTGTCCGGACTGGCTGGCGCTGCGCTGCAGGCGCGGCGATATCTCGGACTGCCGCTGCGCGATGCCGTCGAGGATCTGCTCGACGTCAATTACCGCCAGCAGCGTGCCGTCGGTGCGCGCAATGGCGTTGACGCGCGGGCCGAAACCCAGTTCCGGGGACGGCGCGGCCATGTCGGCGCCGTCGTAGTGGGCGATACGTTCCACCTGCGAAACGAGGAATGCCTGTACGCCGAGACTGAACTCGGTGACGATCACGGTGGCCGCCGGCTCGTTCAGCAAGGGCGGGTAGGCCATCGCTTCGGCAAGGTCGATGACCGGGATGGTGTCGCCGCGATAGTCGAAGCTGCCGGCCAGCAACGGGTGCATGCTCGGCATGTGTTCCATCGGCGGCCGCCGCATCACTTCGCGCACCTTGAATACGTTGATGCCGAAGATCTGCGGGCCGCCCAGATGGAACGTGAGGATCGCCATGCGGTTGTGGCCGGCAAGGCGGGTGAACTGCTCGACCTTCTGGAGAACGCTCGTTGGCATCGATGCATTGCGAAGGAATACCAGCCCGGTGATCGGCCGGGAGCGCGGAATCTTGAGCAATGGAGCGACGGCCGGCGCGAGTCGCGCGGTGACAGGCACGTGTCCGGATTCGTGGCACGCAGCTTGCTTTGAGTCAAGTCGTGCGGTGATCTGCCGATGCAGTGGCGGATATCTCGTCGGCATCGCCGACGTCGACTTGGGTTTCAGGAGTAACGCGCGATCATGGGATTCTTGTTGAGCAATCAGGTCCTCGCCTTGGCCGCAGCGCTGGCAGCGGGCGACCATGAACGAGTGCGCGCGCTGACACGGCGCCATCCGGCCGCGGCACGTGCCATGGCGCCGTTGTTGTCGGCGCGGGCGCAACGAGAGCGTGAAGATGCATTGTTGCAGGCCGTGGAGCAGCAGGGGCTGGTGCTCGGCGGAACGCGTACGTTGGGACAACGGGTACAGGAGTTGCAGACTCAGTTGGGCAGCGCGCGTCAACATGTCGACGTGTTGGCACAGGCTCGCGACGGAATTACGTCGATCCTTCAGCAAGCCCACGCCCCGTTGCAACAAGGCGTGGCCGGCGTCGACGAGGGTAGCCGCGGCATCCGCGAACTGGATGGCCGCTTGTGTCTGTTGCGCGGAACGTTGTCGGGGATGACCCGCACGCACGAACGCTTCAATGGGTTTTTCGAGGAGATCGCGCGCCTGACCGCGGCGATCCAGGACATCGCGCACCAAACCAATCTGGTGGCCCTCAATGCCGCCATCGAGGCGGCGCGGGCCGGTGAATCGGGGCGGGGATTCGCCGTGGTTGCGGACGAAGTCAAGCAACTGGCCGAGAAGACCGCACAGACCACGGCGGAAATCGAGACCGTGACCGCAACCGTGGGTGAATTCTCGGGCGGCCTGGAAGAAACGATCGACGGCAGCCTGAAGCGGTTGGACCAGGCCAGCGCGGGCGCCGACGCGGTGCGTGTCGCACTCGAGGGGGCCGACCGGGCGCTGCAACAAGCGCTTTCGCAGACTGAAGCCCTGCAGCAAGCCGGCGATGTCCTGGACAGCCAGGTACGCAGCGGGGGTGAAATGGTGGCCGCGCTGCAGCGCGGCCGCGACGAATGTGCGCGTCAGGTAGACGCGGTAGCGCATGCTGCGATCGCTGCCCAGCAATCCGCGCTGCAGGTCGTGGTGCGGCCGGACACGGCGGATGCCGCTACCGTCATCCAGGTGCTGCGCGAGTCCTGTGCCGCCCTGGGCCATAGCCTCGATCTGGTGGCGCGCGCGCCGTCGCGGGTGGACCGCCGCTGGCTGAGCGGGACGGCGTTGCGCACCTGCCTGACACGATTGCAGCGCAGCATGCCGATGCTGCCGGTGCTGGACACGATGCAGGAGAGCGTGCGGCGCCTGGAACAATGCCGCGAGAAGCTGGACTCCGCGCTCGCCGACGGTGAAACCCAGCGTTGCGGAGAATTGGTTCCCGTAATGCAGGGCGACCTGGACGCGATCCAGAAACAACTTGGCTTGGTGGTGGAAGCATGCGCGTGAGATGCGAGGCTGCCGTTTCTGCGGTGATGCTGCTGTTCGTGGCGGGGGGCGTCCAGGCCGTCACGCGGCAGCCGCTCGGCACCTTGCAATCGGCGGCCGTCGAAGCGGTGCGGCAAGCTGCGCCGACGGGGACGCGCGTCGTCGCCGAGGCGAATGAGCTGGATCCGCGCTTGCGGTTGCCGGCCTGCGCCGGCGCATTGCAGGCACAGGCGCCGGACCTCGGCCGTGGCGCTTCGCGCGTGTCGGTACAGGTATCGTGCAGCGCGGGCCAGAGCTGGAGCGTGCGCGTGCCGGTGCGCGTGCAACTGTTTCGCAAGGTCCTGGTGAGCAGCCACGGCCTGGCGCGCGGCGACGTCATCGGAGCCGGTGACGTGCATGCCGAAGAATATGATGTTGCCCGACTGGGTTACGGCTATCTCGTGGACCCTGCGAAGTTGTCCGGTCGTCGATTGCGACGCGCACTGACCACCGACACGGTGATCACGCCGGGCATGCTGGCACCGCGCGAGGTTGTCCGGCGCGGCCAACAGGTGCGCCTGGTGGTGGACGCTGGCAGCATCCAGGTGAGCGCCGCGGGCATCGCCCTGCAGGCCGGCGACCGCGGTGACCTGGTGCGCGTCAAGAGCCTGAGCTGCCAGTGCGAGGTGCAGGGCAGGGTGGATGCGCCCGGTGTCGTGGGGGTTCTGCCATGATCACGATGGGCGACGTGAACGAGGTTGCTAAAGTTATTTCGACCGGGGTCGATACCCGGATGGAGTCGGCAGGAATAATGCGAAGGCCATCATGAATACGACGATCAATCCTGGCGGTCCCACGGTGCCGCAGCCATCCACGGCCGGCCCCCGGCCCGCCTCCACAGGCGATGCCGATGGCAGTGTGTCCGGGCGGGCGCCGGCGCATCCGGCACAGGTCGATGACCGCGTGCAGTTGACCGAATCGGCACGCGCCATCGGCGCGGCTGCGCGGAACAGGGACGCGCCGGTCGACACCCAGCGTGTCGAGCGGATCCGCCAGGCCGTCGCCGACGGCACTTACAAGGTGGACGCGCAACGCGTGGCCGACCGCCTGATCAGCCTCGAAAAGCAGATCGGCTGACATGCACGACGCTCGGCAATCGGAGCTCGCACAGGTGTGCGAACACGTCATGGTCGACATGCAGGCCGCGGTGGTCGAATTGCGTGCCGTGCTGGATGCCGAACGCGAGGCGCTTGAACGCCTCGACTCGCTGGCGCTCGATGCGGCGACCTCCGCCAAGGCCGAGCTGCTGCAGCGGCTGGAATCGCTCGACGCCGAACGCCGCCAGTTGGACGACGTGGCTTCGCGGGAGCGATCGTCCGACACGTTTCAGCACATTTGCGGGCAGCTCGAAGCCTGCCGGCACATCAATGAAATCAACGGCAGCATCGTCGAGCATCGGTTGCGCGACGTGCGCCAGGCGCTCGGGATCCTGCGCGGTTCCGGCGAAGGTTCTCCCGTCCTGTACGGTCCGGGTGGTCACGCACAAACGCATGCCGTCACACGCCCGTTGTCGCAGGCCTGAACCCGAAGGCACGCAACGCATGCCCACCGCCCCCGCTCAGACCGACAGCCCTTTGGGCATCGAGGTAGACGTCCTCCCGTTCGTTCGCATGCCGATCGTCGATCGCGACGCGCAACTGGTCGCCTATGACATCTGCCATCAGACCGGTGATGACGCCAATCTGGCGCAGGCGACGCTGCAACTGTTCGAACAGGGTTATCTGGACCTGCTTGCCGGTAACCGTCTTGCCTTCCTTGCGGTGGATGAGGAACTGCTGCGCGAACACAGGGCCGGGCTGAGATTCGACGAGCGCGTGGGACCGCGTGTGGATGCCCGACTCGCCGCTTGTAACGACGCCCATGCATTGCTCACGGGCATGGCCGAGCGCGGCGTGCCGGTGATGATTGACAATTTCGTGTGGCCCGATGGGGCGACCGAAGCTGTCACTCAACGTCTGCGGGAGCTGGTGCAGTTGGCACAGTGCGTCAGCATCGATGTGCGCGGGCACGACGAGTCGAGCCTGGTACGTGCAGTGGCCAGCTTGCGCGCCGCGGACAGGAACGTGGTTGCGACGGCTTCCTACCTCTACGAGCACCGCACCCAGCGTGCCTGCATGAACCTGGGCTTCGACGCTTTCGAAGGCTCCTATCTGTTCAAGCCGGCGGAAGTGCAGCGGGTCGACACGCTGAAACCGAATCGTCTCAACCTGTTGCGCCTGCTGGCCGCGGTGCAGGATCCGGACAACGGTCCGGTCGAACTGGAAGAATTGATCCGCAATGATGTCGTGCTCAGCTACAAGTTGCTCAGCTGCGTCAATTCGGCCTACTTCGGACTGCCGCGCGAGTTGAAGTCGCTGCAGCAGGCGGCGGTCTATTTCGGCGTGACGCGCATCCGCAACTGGGTTTATTCGATGGCCATCGGCGACCTCGACGACGCGCCGCCGGAACTGCTGAAACAGGCCTTGCTGCGTGCGCGCATGGCGGAACTGCTGGGCCGCAACCTGCCGCCCGAGCAACGCGAAATGGCTTTCATCACGGGCCTGTTCTCGTTGCTGGACACCATCATGGGGTTGCCCATGGCCCGCGTGCTGTCGGACCTGCCGATGCCCGACCCGGTGCGCCACGCGCTGGTCGAGGGCGCCGGTCCTCTGGCTGCCGTGCTCAAGCGGATTCGTGGATGGGAAAGCGCCGATGTGTCGGCGGCCACCGATGGCGATGGGGGCGACGTCGATTTGGCCGACGCGTACCTGCGCTCGTTGGAGTGGGCCGAACACGTCTACAGCTTCGTGGAGCGCAAGGCAGCGTGAGGCGGGCACACGGGGTTGCCTCAGGGGCCACTTGGAAGTGGCCCGCCGTTCGTGTGCATTGCCGCGACGCGGGTAACAGCGGGTCGCCCGTTGCGGGCCGGCGGATCTCGGACGCACGGATCCCTGCCACCCAATCCGGCCACTCAACATCGTTGCGCCGTCCGCTGGCGGGATACCGCGCGCAAGTGTGCCCGACGGCACCTAAAGATTTCATCCGGGCTGCCGATGAAAAGGGCAACGCTCCTCCCGAAGGAGCGCGCTGTTTCGTCAACATCCGGGAATCCCGTCATGAAAAGAATCGTCGCCGCCGCCGCTATCCTCCTGCTGGCTCCCATTGTCGCCCATGCGGCTTGCACCCCCGCCAACTTCAAGCTGGCTTCCTTCGAAGTCAAAACCGGTGATGTCTCGAACCCGGTCATGCAGATGCCGGGCAAGTTGGTCAACGATTGCAAGGAACCGGCCGCGGCGCAGCTGGAAATCCAGGCGAAGGCGGCTGACGGGTCCGTGGTGCAGGAGCGCAAGTTCTGGCCGGCCGGCACCGCCAACATTGCCCCCGGCGGCAGCGTGCATTTCGATGCGGGGCGAATGTTTCATTTCAAACCGTCGATGAAAACCTACGCGATCACCATCGTCGCGGTACGCAGTTGGTGAGCCGATAGTCCGGCCGTATGGTTGCGGCAGCGTTCGTTCCCACACCCTGTTTGCGCGAGTGGACACCCCTCGCATGAGGGGACGGCCGGTGGCCGTGTCTTGCTGTTGTCCGGCCATCCCCGACGACCGCGCCGCCCCGGCGCATCGCCAACCCTGCCCCGCGCATGTGCAGCGATCGACGATGGTCACGATACTCGAGGGTTCAGCGCAGGCGTTCGCCCGCGGCATAGACTCGCGACAATACGGCGGCCAGTGCCGCGTACAGTTCCGGCGGGATATCCGCGCGCACCCGGACTGCGGCCAGCAGTGCGGCGGTCGCGGGGTCGGGATGGCGCGGCAGCCCCATGCGTTCGGCCTGTTGCAACATTTGTTCGATTTCGTCGGCACCCAGGTCGGGACGCAGGGTCGCCTGCGCCGGCGCGGCATCGTCGCGGAAGCGCAATGTGACCGAGCGCGGGGGGGTGTTCATGCGCTGGCCTCCAGCAGTCGGCGCGCCAGGCCCGTGTGCCGCAACGGCGTGCCTTGGCGCACGCGCAGTTGCACCAACTGCAGGCCAGAACTCTCCAGCAGCCGCGCGAGGACCGAGGTCTGTTCCTCGAGTGCATGGACGGCGCCGTCGTGCTGCGCCCACAGGTCCACGTCCACCTTCACGCGGCGCAGCCGGATCTGGCCGTGGATCGCTCCAAGGCTCGGCAGCTCCAGGGTAAAGCCCAGGGTCCATTGCGGCGGGTTCATGCCCGGGTTGGCGGGGGCGTCCTGTTCGATGCGGATCTGCAATACATCGAATCCGTCGTCACCACGCACCGGGACCTCGAACATGCACGCCTGCGGTGACGCCGATGGATGGGCCTCGAGCTGCATGATCTCGATGCGCGACATTGCAGCCTGCACATGTTTCAGCATGCCGGTTGCCATGGTGAGCGCATCGGCTGCCGGGGGCGCCGGCAAACGCGCCTGGGGTCGCAATGGCAGGTCCAACAGTGGCGGTGGCGTTTCGGCGCCCGCGGGCGCCGTCGACACGCGCGCCTGCGGCAGCGGCTGCAGGGCTTGTGCGAGGCGTTGCAGCGCGGCCTTCAAGTCGTAGTCGATCTGCGTGGCCGGCAGCCGCGCTGGCGTTCGAACGTGCTGCAGCAGGGTGTGTTCCAGTTGCGTTCCGGCGCGCCGCACGGTGTCGCGCAATACGTCGGGGTCGAGGATGTCGTGGCGGTCGGTGATGGACGCCTCCAGGCGCGCCAGCGCCGCCCGAACCGGTTCCGGCAGTGAGCGCGCTCCTGGAGTGCCCGCCAGCGCATGCATATCAGCCAGCAGAGGTTGCAGGCCACCCTGGTGCGGCAGGCGTGCGCGCAGGGCGGCCGCCGTTGCGGTGCTTTTGCCGGGCTGGCCGAGCAATTCCAACAGCGGTTGTGGACCGTTGCTCAGTACCCGTGCCTGAAAGTTGTGCGGTACCGGTCCGTTCGACGGCGGGTCGGCTTCGACGGTCTGCCCGTTGATTTGCAGTATCAGGCGGGTTCCTTCGATCAGCTCCAGCACGCGACCCGACACCACCGACCCCACCGGCCACGGCCGGGGCAGTGTGCCCGCTGCCGCTGCCACCCAATCGAGGGTCGCCAGTTGTATCGGTGGCACGCTCACGCGCGAACTCCTTGATCTTTTGCGGGTTATCGGCCGCATTCGCATGAACTTGAACCCGGGCGCACCTGGCCGTCGGCCGGTGGAGTGCGAGCGCCTCAAGTTGGGTCGGCGATGGCCGTTACATCCTGTGCAAGAGACTAGCGGAGTCCGCATGGCGAGCACGCGAAAACGGAAGTCCCCGCCCGGTTGTCGCGTTCAGCTGGGCGCGGAACTGGTGATCGGCGCCGCCGGCGAGCTCCATGCACAGCTCGGCGAGGCGCTGCCCCGGTCCGTGCCGGTAGTGCTCGACGCGGCGGCCGTCACGCGGCTCGATACCGCGGGCCTGCAACTGCTGCAGGCGTTCGTGCAGGCGCGCGACGAACGTGCGGGCGAATGGTGCTGGGAAAACGTCGGCGCGGTGCTGCGCGAGGCGGCCGCGGAACTTGGCATGGAACGGATGCTGAGACTTCCGGACGCGACGGCGGCGATCAATTGACAGAAACCGAGGTTATTCGACATGGCAAAGATTCTTGCGGTGGACGATTCCGTTTCCATGCGCAACATGGTGTCTTTCACGCTGCGCGGCGTCGGCCACGAGGTGCACGAAGCGGCGGATGGCCAGGCGGCCCTGGACAAGGCCAAGGCCGGCCGTTTCGACCTGGTGCTGGCAGACGTCAACATGCCGGTGATGGACGGCATCACGCTGACGCGCGAGTTGCGCGCGTTGCCTGCATTTGCCGGCGTGCCGATCCTGATCCTCACTACCGAATCCGATGGCGGGAAGAAGATGGAGGGCAAGGCCGCCGGCGCCACGGGGTGGCTGGTGAAGCCGTTCGACCCCGAACAACTGCTCGCCACGGTTGCGCGCGTGGCGGGTTGACGCCGTCATGGGCGCAATCGACCTGAGCCAGTTCCACCAGACGTTCTTCGACGAAAGTCTGGAGGGTCTGGACGTGATGGAGGATGCGCTGTTGGCGCTGGAAAACGGCGCCAGCGATCCGGAACGGATCAATGCGATCTTCCGTGCGGCGCATTCCATCAAGGGGGGCGCGGCCACGTTCGGTTTCGGCGACGTGGCGGCCTTCACGCACGTGCTGGAGTCGCTGCTCGAGGAAGTCCGCGACGGACGCCGTGCGGCGGACGAAGAGACCATCGAGTTGTTGCTGCAGTCGGTGGACTGCATGCGCGGCATGTTGGCGCGGTCGCACAGCGGCGGCGCCGTGGCCGATGCCACCAGTGAGACATTGCGCGAACGTTTTTCGGCGCTGCTCGGCAAGCCGGCCGGGTCGGCAGCCGCGACGGCGGCGCACATGACCCCGACCGACGGATGGCGCATCGGCTTCCGCCCGCACCCGCACCTGCTGCGGACCGGCAACGACCCGCTGCGGATGTTCCGTGAGCTGGCCCGACACGGCAGTCTGGTCGTGAAACAGGTGCAGCCGCTGCAGCAACCGCGTCCGGCGTTTGCGGATCT
>DASSKC010000166.1:0-7932 GCA_035690885.1 Oleiagrimonas sp.
CCAGTTGGCCGCCTTGCCGACGTTGATCTGCATCAGCGATTCGCCGGTCTGCAGCAGGTGTCCGTGGCCCTCGATGAACCCCGGGGTCACGAACGCGCCATGCAGGTCCAGCACCTTCGTCTGCTTGCCGATGTAGTGGGCTATCGAATCGTCGCTGCCCAGGGCCTGGACCTTGCCGTCGCGGATGGCAAGCGCCTGCGCTTCCGGTTGCAATGGATCGAGCGTCGCGATGGTCGCGTCGCGCAGCACCAGGTCTGCGGGTTGCAAGGCAGGAGGGAATCCTGCAATCGGAGAGCTTGCGGCGAACGCCGACACGGCGACGACGATTGCGGTGACGGCAAGCAACACGCGGAACGATTTCATCGAATCCTCCATTCGTCGCACGCCCGCCGCTTACGCGCGCGCCGATGCCCGCAACGACAGCAGGGCGTCAGGGCCGTGGCATGAACGCGCGATGCCGCCCCGTCCATCCCGGGCCGCAACGTCGGGCACCGTTGCCCAACATCCATAGGACAGCGTCGAGAATAAGCGTTGACGGTCGCAACCCTCCAATGAAAAGACCGGCACATGGCATAACCGGGCGTTGTGGACCCGCTCGTCCCGGTGGCCCATTGCAGCGGGTCAACCTTGCGCCAGTATCCTCTGCGCGA
Source organism: Oleiagrimonas sp. (assembly GCA_035690885.1). Taxonomy (GTDB): domain Bacteria; phylum Pseudomonadota; class Gammaproteobacteria; order Xanthomonadales; family Rhodanobacteraceae; genus Oleiagrimonas. Next base: position 651 of record DASSKC010000166.1, read on the forward strand.
GCTGCCGCACCAGCTCCAGGAATCGCTTCTGCACCGGATTCAACGGGCTGTCGGGGCGGTACATCGCATACAGCACGACATCCACGTGCGGTTTCAGCGGACGGGTTTGCACGCTGCCCACGCCGCCACAGCGTGCCGTGAAGGGGTCCACCAACGCCAGACCCTCGCCCTTTGCGACGAGTGCATGGGCCAACTGGTAGGTCTGTACCGAGACCGATATCCGGGGCGCCGGATCGGCCTGCGCCAAGTGGCTTTGCAGGATCCCGCCCAACGCGTCGCGCACCGTGATGCCGACCAGCGGCTGGCTTGCCAGCGCACTGATCGGCAGCGGCTGCGCCAGTTCCTCCTCCGGCCACCAACCGGGCGGAGCGATCACCATGACCCGTCCGCGGCACAGCGCCTTCTGTCGCAGGTTCTGGTGTCCGGTGTCCTGCAGCGTGAGTCCGATGTCGGTTTCGCGGAGGATCAGCGACTCGCACATCACCGCCGAGTGCTGGGTGGACAGCTCGGCGGTCGCGTCCGGGAAGGTCTTGCGCAAAAGCACCGTTGCAGCGGGCAACAGCGCCAGCGCCAACGCGGGCGTGCAGGTGACCCGCAATGGGTGACTTCCAGGCTGCCGCATGTTCGTTGTAAGGCGCTGCAGGTCATGAACGTCCTGGATGATCTTCTCGATGCGATCGCGCAACGACATCGCCTGCTGCGTCGGTTGCAATCGCCCGCGCACCCGGCTGAACAACGCAAAACCGAGTTGATCTTCGGCATGCTGCAAGGCCTTGCTGGCGGCCGGCTGCGAAATGTTCAGCAGCTTTGCCGCACCGGTGAGACTGCCGGTGGTCAATACCGCATGGAAGAGTTCGATATATCGCAAGCGCATGTCGAATGTTCGCTCCCCGGACCGCAACGACGGCCGTGCCTGGACCCAACCGACGCGAGTTCAACACGGGTGGTGGTCGTCAGGCAACTGTTGTCGGCTTCCCGCCATCGTCATTGCCATCCCGTGCAGGGTACCCACAACCGTCAGTTATGCCATGTATCCGTCTTTTCATTGGTGAGCAATGCCTGCCGATGGTTATGCTCCACTCGGCGTTTTGGCGGCTGAACGGATATCCAGTGGAACAGCTGATGTCGAACCATGGCGAAGCGACAGCTCACGTCCGCTGGGGACCGCCGTACCTGTTGTACCTGGGCAGGCCAGCAGACGACCTGGCCATCAAGACCGCACGGGGGGTGGCCTATTGGCGGCCCGAGTGGTGCCTGGGTCAGTATCGGCATCGTGATTGTTCGTTGACGCTCGGCCTGCCCGACATGGGCATGGCGCAAGCCAGGGCGGCGGGAGTCGATACCATGCTGGTCGGCACCGCCAACGCCGGCGGCGTGATGGCATCCGAGACCGTCGCCGACATCATTGCCGCGCTCGATGCCGGCCTCAACGTGGTGGCTGGCCTCCACCAGAAGTTGGGCGACAACGCCGACATCGTGGCTGCGGCCCGTCGCAACGGCCGGATACTGTTCGATGCGCGCGAATCCACCCGAAACATCCCGGTCGGCAATGGCCGCAACCGGCCCGGTCGACGGTTGCTGACGGTGGGTACCGATTGCTCGGTCGGCAAGATGTACACCGCGCTCGCGATCGAACGCGGCATGCGCGGGCGCGGTTGCACGGTGGACTTCCGCGCCACCGGACAGACCGGCATTTTCATCGCGGGCGGCGGCATCCCCGTCGATTCGGTGATTGCCGATTTCATTTCCGGCGCGGCCGAGTTGATCTCGCCCGCCCGTGAAGACGACGGCTGGGACCTCATCGAAGGCCAGGGCTCATTGTTCCACCCGTCGTATGCCGGGGTGTCGCTGGGCCTGTTGCACGGTTCGCAGCCCGACGCCCTGGTGTTGTGCCACGAGCCCACGCGTCCCCACATGCGCGGACTTCCCGATTCCCCGCTGCCGGATCTCAAACGTTGCCTGGAAGCCAATCTTGACGCTGCACGCCTGACCAATCCAGCGGTCAAGGCGGTCGGCATCGCGCTCAATACGTCCAACCTTCCCGAACAGGACGCGCTCGCAGCGTGCCGCGAAATCGGCGAACGGCTGGGGCTGCCGTGCCAGGATCCCGTCACCATGGGTGTCGATGCCATCGTCGACAACCTGCTGGCATGCTGCGCGACCTGAACATCCGGCACCGCAGCCTGCCGCTGCGCGCACCGTTTCGCATCTCGCGCGGTGTCAAGCGCGCCGCCGATGTGGTCACCGTCGAACTGAAGCAAGGCGAATGCGTCGGACGCGGAGAATCGGTTCCCTACGCGCGATACGGCGAATCCGTGGCATCGGTGCTCGATGAAATGAACGCGTTGCGCCAGGACCTGTGCGCCGGCATGGGCCGGGACGAATTGCAGGCGCGCCTTCCGCCTGGCGCGGCGCGCAACGCGCTGGACGCGGCGTTGTGGGACCTCGACGCACGGATCAACCGCGTTCCGGTGTGGACGCAACTGGCAAGGCCGCCGCGTGCACCACTGGTCACCGCACTGACCATAAGCCTCGACACCCCGCAGGCCATGGAACGAGCGGCTTCATGCATTGCGGACGCAAAGCTGATCAAAATCAAGGTCGATGCCGATAACCCGGCCGCGCGCATCGAAGCCGTGCGACGCGCCGCGCCCGCCGCCGACCTCATCGTCGATCCCAACGAGAGCTGGACGATCGACGTATTGCGGGAGATGCAACCGGTGCTCGAGCAGGTCCGCACAAGCCTGCTCGAGCAACCGCTGCCGGCCGACGCGGACGACGCCCTGCTCGGGTATTCCGGCCCGATCCCCATCTGCGCTGACGAAGCGTGCCACGTCACATCCGACCTGCCGCGACTGCGCAATCGCTATCAGGCAATCAACATCAAGCTGGACAAGACCGGCGGCCTGACCGAAGCCTGGCGCCTGCTGCGCGCCGCACGCGCCGATGGTTTCCGGATCATGGTCGGTTGCATGGTGGGATCCTCGCTCGGCATTGCGCCGGCGCTGGAGATCGCGCGCGAAGCGGCATTCGTCGACCTGGATGGCCCGCTGTGGCTGGAAAGTGACGACGCCGACGGCGTCAAGCTGCGTGACGGCCTGCTGTCACCGCCATCGCCCGGATTCTGGGGCGGATGATCAATGCCAAGGCGGTTCACCCCGGATCGAGCCGGGGGCAGGCTGTGGACAGGGCGACGCAAAGCGCGAACGGAATTGATCCGGGTTCCCCGACAGGTTCACAACCTGCGGCTATGCAGGGCGCGCATTTTTTCATTGGCCACTCCCGGGAACGGTAACTATGCTCGTGAAATCAAACAGGAAGGTGAACATGGTGGGCAAAGCTGCGTGCTGCTCCGTCGCGACACGATCGACAGCCTGGTGTTGCCGTCATCGTTCGCTCCCGCTGCTGGCCGCGTGCCTGCTTGTGCTCGGTATTGCCGGCTGCAGCGGCAGCGCACCGCGTGCAGGCAATTCACATTCGGACGACACGGCCCCCGGCGCGACGCCTTCCGCCCAGGCAACCGGGGCGACCGGTTCGTCCATCTTCGCGCACGTTCCCGCCGCCACCCGCGCGGCACTGGAACACGCCAGGCCGGTGACGGCACAGCACGCGATGGTGGTCTCGGATCAGCACCTCGCGACTCAGGCAGGACTGGAAATCCTCAAGCAGGGTGGCAATGCCATCGACGCGGCGGTCGCGGTGGGCTACGCGCTGGCCGTGACGCAACCGTGTTGCGGCAACATCGGCGGTGGCGGCTTCATGACCATCCACCTCGCCAATGGCGAGGATCTGTTCCTGAACTTCCGCGAGAAGGCGCCGCTCAAGGCGAGTCCGAACATGTTCCTGGATGCGAAGGGGAATGTTGTCGAAGGCCGCAGCACCGACACCTATCTGGGCGTTGGCGTGCCGGGCACGGTGATGGGCCTGGATACCGCACTCGGGAAATACGGCACGATGAGTATCCGGCAGGTCATCCAGCCGGCGATCGAACTGGCCCGCAACGGATTCGTGCTGCAGCAAGGCGACGCGAGCATCCTCAACGGGCGTCTCGAAGCGCTCAACAAATATCCCAACTCGGCCGCAATTTTCGGTCATGGCGGCAAGCCGTGGAAGGCTGGTGACCGCCTGGTGCAGAAGGATCTTGCCAGCACCCTGGAGAAGATCGCCAAGGGCGGCACCGACGCGTTCTACAAGGGTTCCATCGCCAGGGCGGTGGTCGAGGCAAGTAACGCCAACGGCGGCATCCTCGGCATGAAGGATTTCGCCACCTACAACGCGGAATGGAAGAAGCCGGTCCAATGCGAATATCGCGGTTACACCATTCTTTCCGCGCCGCCGCCCAGTTCCGGCGGCACCACCATGTGCCTGACGCTGAACATCCTGAAGCCCTTGCCTGTCGGCGATTGGGGCTATGGCTCGGTCAAGTTCGTGCACTACTTTGCCGAAGCCGAACGCCGCGCCTTCGCAACCCGCAACACCTACCTGGGCGATCCGGATTTCGTCGACATACCGATGCAGAAACTGCTGTCGGCAGGCTACGCGGCGTCTTTGCGTTCGACGATCCAGCCGGACAAGGCCACGCCGTCGTCCCAGATCAAGAGCTTCCTGCCTCCCAACGAGGGCAACAACACCACGCACTATTCGGTGATGGACAGCCAGGGCAATGCAGTCGCCGTGACCTACACCATCAACTTCCTGTTCGGCATCAAGCAGATCGCCGGCGATACCGGCTTTTTCCTCAACGATGAAATGGACGACTTCACCGCGAAGCCCGGCGCGTCCAACGGCGCCGGGCTGGTCCAGGGCAAGGCCGACCAGGTCGAGCCCGGCAAGCGGCCCTTGAGTTCGATGACGCCGACCGTGGTGTTGAAGGACGGCAAGCCGTTCATGCTGAGCGGCAGTCCCGGCAGCGCCACGATCATCTCGACCACGATGCAAAGCATCATCAACGTGATCGACTTCGGCATGAACATGCAGCAGGCCGTCAACGCGCCACACGTCCACCAGCAGTGGTATCCGGATGTCGTGTATGTCGGTCCGGGCCTGCTGACGCCGGAATCGAAGCAGCAACTCGAGGCGATGGGCTACACGCTCAAGGAGCGCCGTCTGGGCGTACTCGAATCCATCCTGGTCAATCCAGAGACCGGCATGCTCGAGGGCGCCAGCGACCCGCATCGTTCGGCTGGCCTGGCGGCGGGGTACTGATCGACTGTGCTGCGGTGGCATCGCGAACCGCTTGCAGGAGCGCGCCTGCGCGCGACAAATAGACGGGGCCATGCGCCGGTCACCGGCAGGCCGACTCCTGCATCGATGGATGAAACCGAGCCTTGCAGCAAGAAATGACCGCCACGATTGCCCACGCCGAACCCGCATGCGCCGACACCGCATGCCTGGACGGTGTCGAACTCCCCACTCTGGCACGGCGCGTGGGCACGCCGTGCCAGGTCTATTCCGCGAGCGCGATCCGCGAGCGGATCGGCACCCTGAAACAGGCATTGCAAGGACTGGACGCGCGGGTCCGCTATGCGGCGAAGGCCAACTCGAACGTCGCGACCCTGCAATTGATGGCCACGGCCGGATTCGGCGCCGACATCGTCTCGGGCGGCGAACTGTGGCGCTGCCTGCGCGCAGGCATCCCGGCCGACCGGACCGTATTTTCCGGGGTCGGCAAGACCGCGGGGGAAATCGCGGACGCACTGGACTCGGGCATCGAACGTTTCAATGTCGAATCGGTGGACGAACTGCGACTCCTGCAGCGTATTGCGGCAGCACGACATGTCATCGCATACGCGTCCGCACGCATCAACCCGGACGTCGACGCCCTCACCCACGGCAAGATTTCCACCGGCAAATCGGAAAACAAGTTCGGCGTCGGCATCGACGAGGCGCGCCAGTGGTTCGCCGACAACGCGCGGCTGACGCACGTTCGCCTGGACGGCCTGCACGTGCACATCGGTTCGCAGATACTGAGCCTCGATCCGATCCGGGCGGCGCTGCAGCGCACCGCCGCACTGTGGCGTGAACTCGCTGCAGCCGGGCACACGATCCGCAGCATCGATGTGGGAGGCGGGCTCGGCGTGTGCTATCGCGCGGGCCGGGACCACCCGGTGGCCATCCTGGATTACGTCGACGTGATCCGTGACGCGCTGGCTGAATTCAAAGGCCGCATCCTGCTCGAACCGGGGCGCTGGCTGGTGGCCGAAGTCGGCGTGTTGCTGACGCGCGTGATCCGCGTCAAGCAGGGCCGTCAGCGCAGGTTTCTGGTGCTGGACGCCGCCATGACCGACCTCATTCGCCCGAGCCTCTATGAAGCATGGCACGACATTGTGCCCCTGACGGAGGCAACGCGACCGCTACGGACGTACGACGTCGTGGGACCGGTTTGCGAGTCGAGCGATACCTTCGCCCGCAATCGCGAACTGCCGCGATGCGGAGCCGGTGATCTGCTGATGATCAAGACCACCGGCGCCTATGGCTCGTCAATGGCGTCAACCTTCAATTCGCGGCCGCTGGCCGCCGAGGTGCTGCTCGACCAGGGTCGTTACGCGGTGGTGCGCAAGCGGCAGACCCTCGAGGAAATGATCGCGGGCGAGCAGGCGGCGCAAGCCTGGGAAACAACATGAATCTTTTCGCCCGGTTCATGCTGGCGGCTTTGGCATTCTCGCTGTACGCAGCGGTCGCGCAGGCCGCCGCACCGACCACGAAGCAGAACGCCGACCTCGACCGGCTGGTCGATGCGGTGGTCGCGTATTACCACCTGCCGGGTCTTGCGGTCGGCGTGATCGAGCACGGCAAGGTGGTCCATACGCGCGAGGTCGGGACGCTCGCGTCCGGCAAGCCCATCGATGGCGACACGCTGTTCGAGATCGCCTCCAACACCAAGGCCATGACTTCCACCCTGCTTGCGCGGCTGGTGCAGCAAGGCAAATTGCGCTGGGACGATCCGGTCACGAAGTACATTCCCTCGTTCCGGATGTACGATCCGTGGGTGACGAAGAACATGCAGGTGGGCGACCTGCTGGTACACCACAGCGGCCTGCCCGAAGGCGCAGGCGACCTGATGCTGTGGCCGACGCCCAACCACTTCACACCGGCCGACGTGATCGCGGGTCTGCAATACCTGAAACCCGCCTACAGTTTTCGCGCCGGCTACGCCTACGACAACACGCTTTACATCGTGGCCGGCCAGGTCGCCGCCGCGGCCGGCGGCGCGCCGTACGCGACGCTGATGCGCCGCGAAATATTCCGGCCGCTCGGGATGACACGGTGCCAGATCGGCACC
>DASSKC010000167.1:0-5132 GCA_035690885.1 Oleiagrimonas sp.
GACCTTCAGCGCCGGATGCGGATCGACCAAGGCCATCAATGGCTCGTAACCGTTGTAGGAAATGCCCAGCGTACCGACCTTGCCGTTCGACTCGGGGACGTTGTCGACCAGCCACTCGATGGTGTCCCAGGTGTCGGTGGCATCGTCGGTCGGCGCCGGGTTGTGCGGTCCGCGTACCGGACCGTTCATCATGAACTCGCCCTCGGAACCGTATTTGCCGCGCACGTCCTGCATCACGCGGATGTAACCGTCGTCGACGATGACGTCCACGGCATTGTCGAAGCCTTGCAGCATCGGACCCATATGACCGCTGGGCGTGTAGGCGACCTTCGCCGCGGCGTCATACGGCGTGCGTGTGTACAACATGCCGGCGTTTTGTGCGCCCCTGGGAACGAGGATGATGGTGCGCAGGCGCACGCCATCGCGCATCGGGACCATCACGTCGCGGCGCTCGAAATCATGGGCAAACGTGGACGGGACGAAGTCGGCAGGGATTTCACCGGGGTGGCTGTTCAGTGTCATGTCGTGCACTTGCTGTTGATCAGGATTTGTCCGCAGGCGTTGTCATCACGCCGGCGTCGCGCAGACGCTGGCGCAGCCCATCGAGTTTGTCGCCGTACAACGCGCTGCGTGCGGTACCACCATGCAACGGTTGGCGCACCTGCGCCGCGCTGGGGGCGCTACGCACGGAGCGCTGGGTCTTGTGGAACTGGAGGCAGGCCGGCTCGAATGACAGCCCGCAAAAATCAAGCATGCGGCGAATCACCGGCTCCGGCTCGGCGACCAGTGCCTCGTAGGAGAGATCGAACACGCGCTCGGGATACTTGTCGAGCCAGAAGCGCGACAAGCGCCGGAAGTCGATGCAGTAGTCGGCCATTTCATCGAGCGTGCAGGCAAACCCGCTGGCCTCGCTGAAACACTGGCGGAAGCAGCCCAGGCACGTCTCCACCGGGTCACGCCGGACAATCACCACGCGCGCCGCCGGCAGCATGTGCAGCGCCGCGCCGACCAGATACCAATTGACCATGCTCTTGTCGGTGAAGCGCGGACGGTGCTGGCGCCACTTCATGGTGCGCGCGAGATAGGCCTCGCCCATTCGCTGCCAATCCTCGGTGCCGGCGTCCGCAGCCCAAAGTGGAAACGCGGACCTCCGCTGCCTGGTTTCGGCATCGACCAGCTGACGCAGATCCTCGATCTCGTTGGCGCCTTCGACGTCGGGATGCGACGCGAGAATCTGCTCCACCAACGTCGTACCCGAACGCGGAATGCTGACGATGAAGATCACCTCGCGCCCGCGTGTCACGTCCGTGGGCGGAACGGGCATGCCGGAAAACATGCGCTCGATGGCGTCCACGCGCTTGCGCTCGCTGACGGCATTCCAGCGCACGCGCTTGCGCCGCGATGCATTGCCTTGCACGAACAAATCGAAGGCACGCGCGTACTGGCCCTGGTCTTCCAGGGCCTTGGCCAGCGTGAACGCGAGCAGCTCACGCTCGCGCGGCGGCCGGCCATCGCGCGCAAGCGCGTGTTGCAAGCTCGACACATCGGCGACATCGAAACGCACCGTATTGAGGTTGGACAGGCCGAACCATGCATCGGCGTTGCCCGGTTCGCGTTTCAGGATATGGCGAAAACCGGTCACGGCCGCGTCGATGCGCCCCAGGTTGGCTTGCTGGCGCGCCAGCGACAGGCGCGCCAGCGTATGTGTCGGCGCCAGCTCGAGCACGCGCCGGAATGCCGCCACGGCTTCCTCCGCCCCCGCCTGCTGGCCGATCGCCTCGCCGAAATTGAACCACGCCATGGGCGAGTCCGGTGCCAGCTCGCAAGCGCGCCGCAACAGCGCGATGGCCTCTTCGGCATCGCCATGCTCGTACAAGGCAATGCCGAGCCCGACGTGCAGGTCGACATCGTCCGGCCACACCCGCAAGACCCTGCGAAAGCAGTCGATCGCGGTGGCATTGTCGCGGCGCCGCTGTGCCGCCATGCCGAGCATGCGCAGCGCATCGGGGTTGTCCGGAGCCAACGCCAGCACCTGGGCAAGAGTCTGCGCGACGGCGTCAAACTGCCGTCTCTGCCATTGCGAGCGTGCCGTGTCGAGAAGGCGCGATGCCGACGGTGAAAGCGCCCCTTTCCCTCCGGCCATCGCGTCCCCTTGTCGTGTATGGATTGTCATGGCTTCATTCATTCGCAAGCGTCCTGGAGCAGCCTACGTCAGCGGGAAATCCGTGGCAAAAAAAAGCGCCGGACAGAGCCCGGCGCAGCAGGGGAGACACATGCAAGTCAGAAATTGTAGGCCATCGAAACCCGCACATAACGTGGCGCCTGCGAGTTGTTGATGCGCCCGTAATCCGGATTCGGGTTCGACGTGGTACCGAAAAAGTCGTTGATGAACAGCGGCTTCTGCTGATTGAACACATTGAACACCGAAAGCTGGAAATCGAGCTTGTGGTGGGCAAATGCCGGGCGATAGTCGACCTTCAGGTTCAACTGCCGCGTCCACGGCAAGCGTCCCAGCGAACCCGGCGGCACCGGCACGCCGCCACACCAGTAATAGGTGTGCGAACCATGCAGCGCCAGCTGGTTCGGACCGTAGCCACCACGACACAGGCGCGGCGTGCCCGAAGCCAGATACCAGTTGCCGCTGACCATCCATTCCGGAGTGATCGCATAGGCGCCGAACAGCTTGATCTGGTGGCGACGATCATTCGGCAGCACGCCATAGGAATGATCCATGCGCTCCGGGAAATCCCAGGCCGTGGTCAATGACTCGTACGAACCGCTCTGCTGCGAGTAGGTGCTGACCGGGCCCTCGGTGTTGCCCCAGACCTTGGAGAACACGTAGTCGAACTTGGCAAACCACTTGCCATCCCAGGAATGCTGCAGCGACAGGTCGATCGAGTAGTACTTGCGGATCGGTCCGCGCGTGAAGCCCTGGTCTTCCATGGTGAACGTGATCGGCACCAGGCTCCCGTCCGGAGCCTTCAAGTACAGCTGCTGGGTCTCGCCCGGATTGATCAGGATCAGGCTTTGCGCGTACTGGGCACAGTCGGCCGGCGTCATCCAGTCATAGCCTGCCTCACGTCCGACCGCACACTCGCGCTGGATGGTGTCGTAATCGTCGATGATGCGATCCATGTGCTGGTACGTCCCGGTGGCCGAAAACACCCATTTGGTCCCGAACATCTCGAACTGCTGCTGCAGGCCCAGCACGAAGTTGTCCGAATACTCGGCCTCGACGTTCTTGGCGGTCGATACCTTCGGGTCCTTGGGCTGACCGTATTCGTTGTCGATCGACACGCCGGTCGACGGACTTTGCGGCAAGGGCTTGAAGCCGATCGGCTCGCCGGTCTGCTGGTTGATGCCGGTGTAGGTGCCATACAGATTGGTGGCGATCACCGGCGCGGCAATCGAGGTCGCCGTGGTCAGCGGCAAGGCCAGGTAGTAGCGCCCGGCGTTGCCGAAGATCTTCAGCGTGGAATCGCCGTGCACATCCCAGCTGAAGCCGATGCGTGGCGCCCACTGCGGCTTGGTCAGGCGGATGTAGGGCTCGTCGAACGAGTCGTAGTTGGTGAACTGGTCATTGCGCAGACCGATGTTCAACAGGAAGTTCGGCGTCACTTGCCACTTGTCCTGGATGTACTGCGCGCGCTGAACGACCTTGATCGACGCCGACTGCATGTCGATCCGCTTTTGCACGTAGTAGCAGTGGGTCTGACCGTGGATCGTCAGACAGCTGCTCGCCGGCGGCGGTCCGACGTACGGCGGCACGGACGGATCGAGCCCGAACAGCGGCTTGCCGGGATCGCCACTGCCGTAATTCCAGGCATAGCCCGGACCGGTCATGTTGAAACCGTCGTCGTAGTCGAACGAATTGATGTTGTCGATACCGACCGACAAGTCGTGGTTGCCGATGCGGTAGTCCAGGCTCAGGCGATAACTTTGCACGTGCGTGCGATGCGTCGGAATCGACTGCGTCGAATTCGTCTGCGAGTTGCCGATGCCGCCAGGCGGCACGAACGTCGGGTTCTGCGCCGACAGACCGCTGACATGCGGCAGCGTCGGATCAAAACCCGGGAACGCCGGCTGGAACGACATCAAGTCGCCGTCGGTCTCGCCATACATGGCGTGCAGCGTGAAATTATTGGTGATATAGGAAGTGAAGTTGGCTACCCACATCCGATACTGGGTCTTGGTGGTCTGCCCGAGTCCGACGAAGTCTCCGGTCTGGAAGGTGTCGTAATCGAAATCGTAAATGGAGTCCCATTCCTTCCTGGACGTCTGCAGGCCCGTCAGCGTAAGGATGTTGCGATTGTTGATGTTCCAGTTGATCTTCGCGTAAAGCTTTGGCCGCTGAACCTTGTAATTGTAGGCATGCGGGTCATACACGTTGCCGACGCTCTTGCCTTGCGATTCGTTCTTTTCCGCAGCGAGAAAGAAAAACAATCGATCGCGAATCAATGGACCACTCACATAGGCATCGTAAACACGCGACTGCCCGTGATTGGCTTTGTAATAATGCTGTATGTCGCCCGGCCGCTGTCCCTCCAGCTTGGACAACGGGTTTTGATAATAATAGTTGCGCTTGTCGGCCGCCCAGCTCGACGGATCGAATTGCGCGCGCACGCCAAAGTGCCACTCGTTGGTACCGCTCTTGCCGATCTGGTTGATCACGCCGCCGATGGAGCGGCCGTACTTGGCACCGTAACCGCTGATGAAGGTCTGCTGCTGCTGGATCGCACCATAAGGCAACGACAAGCCGCCCTGCGCATTGAGCGCGCTGGTGACGTTCATGCCGTCGATGTAATACGCATTCTCGGCCGTCGATGCGCCGCCGAACACGTTGACGCCCTCGCCCAACGGACCCGCGTTGAGCTGCGGCGAGCCCATGTTCACGCCCGGCGCCAGCATGGCGATGTCCGCCGCCGTGCGCCCCAGCGGCAATTGTCGCAACTCACGCGCTGTGACCGTGGTGACCTGGTTGGTGGTGGTCACGTCGATCGGCGGAATGCTGTTGGCCGACACGCTCACCGTCGACAGGTCAACGGCATTGGCGGCGCTTCCGCTGGACGTGAAATTGACCACGACGGCGCCGGCCGCGGCCGGCGTGACGCCGCTGCGACTTTGCACGACCT
>DASSKC010000168.1:0-3992 GCA_035690885.1 Oleiagrimonas sp.
CCATGTGCACCTCGGGGTATTTGCGGTAGTCCGGGATCGCCACCACCAGGCCGTGCCGGGCCAGCGTCTCGCCCATCCAGCGGTACCACTGGCGCTTGCCGTCCTGCCAGCTGCCGCCATAGAAGAACACCACCACCGGCAGGTCATGCGCGTGTTCGGGTGCATAGATGTCCATGGCCAGATGGTGCGCGGGATCGAACATCACACCGGTGTCGACGCGCAGGTGGTCGTCGCCGGAGGTGGCGTTGACCAGGTTGAACAGGCTGGCCGAGCAGCCGCCCAGGATCAATGCCATCAACGTGACCAACACGGTTTTGGCCCAGCCTGTCCATGGGGAACGAATGATCGCGTTCAATCGCATGGTTGCGCGAATGTCAGGTTGGACGGGCCGGATTCCGGCCATTGCTGCGGCACCTTGCGCAGCTCCGACAGGTCGTAACCCATGGCCTTCACGCGCTTCAACATGGCCTGGTAGTCGGCTTCCGGAATGGTCGGCGTGCGTGCCATCAACCAGGCGTGGTCGCGTTTGTCGCGAGCCACGATCACCTGGCTGTAGTCGGGTTTCAGCCACGACACCACATACTGGGCGTCGATGAACCAGAACACCTGCACTTGCCATATGGCATTCCCGCTGCCCTTCTGGACACTGGCGGGGTGGTGGATGTTCTTGATCGGTCCGTCGATGCCGCCGTCGTGAAACCACAGCGACGTGCACACGTTGCCGTCGGGCATGCGACGGTAGGTTTCGACCATGTTCCAGGCTTGATCGCCGTAGCTGGTGGGGATGGCGGCGATGACATACCAGCGGCCCATGTAACGCGACAGATCGACATGGTCGACCCGTGGGACCGGTTTGCCGGCAGTGGCGCCGAAGCTGATGGCAAGCAGCGCGGCGACCAGCAACAGAAGCCATGATCGGGACTGTTTTTTCATAAAAACCTCCGGTGGCGCGCGGCGCTCATGCCGCGCGCGTGAAGCGGTAGTGCGCGACCATCCATTCGCGGCCCTCGTGCAGACCGAACAGTTCCGCGCACGACATCCAGAACATGCGCCAGCGCTGGAACCACAAACCGGCGTTCTCGCCGTAGGCCTCGCGCAGCACGGCCATCACGGCATCGCGCTGGTTGTCTTGCCGTTCAAGCCACTGGTTGGCGCTGCGCTGGTAGTGGCGACCATCGACCAGCCAGCGATCCTCGATGGCCAGCGCATCCTGGAACCACAGCAAGGTGTCGGCCGCGGGCATCAGACCGCCGGTAAAAAAATGTCGGCCCATCCAGTTGTCCTCGCCTTCGGTTTCGAACGGATACATCAGCGTGCGGTGCGCGAAGATGTGCACGAACAATTTGCCTTCGGGACGCAGCCATTGCGCGATGTGGCGCAGCAAGGTGGCATGGTTGCGGACATGCTCGAACATCTCCACCGACACGCAGCGATCGAATTGAGCCGCCTCCAGCTCCAGCGCATTCACGTCGCAGGTGATGATGCGTACGTTGGACAGGCCCCGCTCGCGGCACTGCGTTTCGATGAAGCGTCGCTGGCTGGACGAGTTGGACACGGCGGTGATGCGCGAGTGCGGATAGTGCCGCGCCATCCACAACGTCAGCGAACCCCAGCCGCAACCCAGTTCCAGCACGTCCTGACCGTCGACGAGTTCGGCACGATCGCCGTACAGGCGCAACATGGCTTCCTCGGCATCGGCCAGCGATTCGTCGCCGCGCGGGTAGTAGCAGCTGGAGTATTTCAGTTGCGGGCCCAGACACAGATGGAAAAACTCGGACGGCAGTTCGTAATGCTGGGCGTTGGCGGCGTCGGTGTGGATGGCGATCGGGCTTTGGCGCAGCGCGTCGATGCGCTGCTTGAACTGCTCGGCCTGATGCTGCGGCCCGTCGAGATGCTCCTCACGCAGGCGTTGCTCGCACATGCGGCGGATGCCGTGACGGATCAGTGCATCGGGCAGCCAACCACGTTCGGCCCAACCCAGCAGGCCGGGTGCCGGACGGTCACTGGCAAGTTCGACCGACTCGGAATGCATGCTTTGAATGTGTGTCGTGTTCATGGGATGGCCTCTCGGGATCGTTTGTCGGCTGCGGGGTTCACGGCTGGCGTGGAAACCACGGAAACAGCATCGGCGTGGTGCGCTGGTAGTCGCGGTAGTCGTTGCCACGCGAGCGCAGCGCCTGCATTTCGGTCCATGGCACGCCGCTCAGGTAGCGCAGGAACAGGTACATCACCACCGGTCCGACCCACGCCAGCCACCACACCGGTGAGCCCACGGCAAAGCACACGCAGGCGAACCAGTGCAGCCACTCGAAGAAGTAGTTGGGGTGGCGCGAGTAGCGCCACAGACCTCTGCGAAAGGTCTTGCCGGCGTGGTACGGGTTGGTACGAAAGCGGTGCAACTGACGGTCGGCGATGGCCTCGCCGCCGACGCTGACCAGCCAGATGACAGCGCCGATGGCAAGCCACACGGGGCGGGTTGCATCGTTTTTCGCCACGGCCAAAAACGGCAACGCAAACAACACCACGATCAATGCCTGCAGCTGATAGACGAGGAAAAACCGGAATGGCGCGGCATCCTGCCAGCGCTCGCGCATGGCGAGATAGCGCCCATCCTCGGGTTTGCCGTGGGCGCGCACGCCAAGGTGCAGCGCAAGACGCAGACCCCACAAACCACCGGCCAGCCCCAGTGCTATGCGTGGCCACAACGCGCCGTCGCCGAACACGGCGAACATCAATGCGCCGATGCCCAGACACGCCGACCACAACACGTCGACCAAGGTGGCGTTGCGCGTGCGCTGTTGCCACAGCCAGCCCGCGCTCATCACGACCGCGCAGAAAACCCACAACCACAGCAGCAGCCAGTACGGATTCATCACGAGCCTCCGCGTGATCGGACGTCCATGCGCGCCACGCCGGCCAGCAGTGGCATGGCCACGCCCCAACCGAGTGCCAGTGCACCAAGCGCATGCCATTGCGGCGCGGCAAACACGACCACGCTCCACGCGCGTGACGCGCACCAGTACGCCAACGGGCCGCCGACGACGCCAAACAGGGCGGCCACCCACAAGCTTTTTTGCAGATAGCGCAGACTTTGCGTCACGGTCAGCGCAAACGACGCCCACAGCGACAGAATCCACAACGGCGCACCGCCGGGTGGCACCGAGACGCTGGAGGCGGCGTAATCGATCCAGCCACTGGCGGCGAGCGAACCGTCCAGTACCAGCCCGCAGCCGAGCGCGATGGCGATCAGCCTGGTCTCGATCCGGCGCTGGCGTGATGCGCCCAGTTGCCACGCCACGAAAGCCACGCACGCCACGGCGCCCGGCCATGCCAAGCCGTAGGCGGCAGCGATTACCGCGCAAAACCAGACTGCCTGGTAGCCGATAAAATTGGCCCACAGCGCCGCCCGTTCCACGCGTGGCGCGTGACCGGGATGACTGGCCGTAGTGGAGGGGGCGGGCATCATCAGTCGTCCATCAATCCGGTCGGTCGACGCCAGTCCGGGCGTGCCAGCTTGAAGTGCGCCACGCCGATCGAGCGCTCGCGGAAGCCGCCTTCGCAATAAGCCAGATAAAACTCCCACATGCGGATGAAGCGTTCGCCGTAACCTTGCGCGCGAACGGTATCCAGCTGCGACAGGAAGCGCGCGCGCCATGTCGCCAGCGTGCGTGCGTACGAATCGCCGAAGTCGTGCAGATCGACCAGCGCCAGATCGCTGGCGCGCGTCTTGGCCGCCAGCATCGCATTGACCGACGGGATGAAGCAGCCCGGGAACACGTGTCGCTTGATGAAATCGACCGACTTCAATGCTTGCTCGTAGCGGTGGTCTTCGATGGTGATCGCCTGGACAAGCGCCAGGCCGTCGGGTTTGAGCAAGTGTCCGATTCTGCCGAAATACGTATCCAGTTGCGCCGCGCCAATGGCCTCGACCATCTCGATCGACACCAGTTTGTCGAACTGCCCCGACAGGTCGCGGTAGTCGTCCAGCAGCA
>DASSKC010000169.1:0-27516 GCA_035690885.1 Oleiagrimonas sp.
AGCGGCGGAAGCCGCGATCGGTCGTGCCCGCACGGTTGTTGCCTTGCGGCATGACCGAATCGCGGCTTCCGCCGCTCCTACCGCTGTTTTGAACGAACAGGGACGGGTCGTTCGAGGCTCCCTACAGCAACGACGCAAGCCATTTGCGGGCCATGCGACGCAGCGATGCATCGGCTGCTTCATCGTCCGCAATGTCTGCAATCGGTCGCCAGGCCAATGCGTGGGACTCGTCACTGACCACGTAGCGCTCATCCGCGCCGGCACGCACCACATGGCGCACATCGTAGTGCCAATGTTCGGGTTCGGACCCACGCGCCGGGATTCGATGACGATCGATGTCGAAGATGTCGGCATCGACACGCAAATCCGGAACGCCGGTTTCCTCCTGCGCCTCGCGCAACGCCACCCGCGCCAGATCGACATCGCCATCGGCATGGCCGCCCGGCTGCAGCCAGCGGTCGAGTTTGCGGTGATGAGTCAACAAGGTCCGTGCGCCATCGGCGCTGACCACCCAGGCCGAGCCGGTGAAGTGGCCTTGCAAATGGCTGCGTTCGAACACGTCGGAAGCGGAATCCAGAAAGCCGAGAAAGTTGTCGACATGGGCCGATTCGGCGCTCCATTGCGCTCGATAATGTTCGAGGGCGAGCCGAAGCGTGTTTACGGAAGCTGTCATGTGCGGCAAATCCAGTCGATGGCAACGAGCATTTTAACCTGCATGGGTCACCATCGATCGACCGTGCCAAATGCCATCGTCGGCCTGCGGGTTGCGCTGTCGGAAACCGGAAATTTTACAGAATCAACAATATATATCTTGTAACTAATTGAAAATACGGATAATAAATTTTCATCCACCTCACCCCTGTCCGATCCGGTCGACTGGGAGTATCATGGCGATCCGCGGGTAATTCACTTGGCAGTGGTCCCCGGAATTGCCGCCCGGGTGCGCCCGGCCGGGTCAGCTCCTCAGCCTGACGCACCTGGGTGACAATGTTTGTGGCAAACGAAAAGGCCGGCGCACGTGCGTCGGCCTTTTCCATGCATGGTCGCGCGTCGGCGCAGGATCAGGACGGCTTGCGCTGATGCGACACGCACCAGCCCTTGGCGTCAACCGATTTGCCCGGAAACAGCTGGCACGGGCCGCGAGCGGCACCGGGCTTGCCCTTGTAGAACATGCAGTTGGAGCAATCGTCGCCCTTCTTGTGCTTGGGATTCTTGGACGTGCTCGCGTCGTTGGTGTAATGCAGCGCCTTGGCCATTGGATCGTTCGGGCTCAGAGGCGGCAGGCCGGCAGCGTGCGCCAGGCGCGAGAACGCACCGGTACCCGCCACGGCAGCCACCGCGGCAGCACCGGTAGCCAGTTTCAGGAAGCGTCGGCGCGATGCGACACGCGCGTTGTCATCGTTGTGCTGTGACATCAAAAACCCTCCGTCGGGAAGCCTGTGGTGATGCAGATTGTGCTGCTGTCGCCCCATCTTACACCGGGTCGCGCAATGCCCGATGACTGACGCGAATGACTCGCATTACCAATATCCATGCGCCTTTGGCGTGATACGATGCCTTCCCGTTTGGACGTCCATTCAGTCATGTCGTACCCCGATCCGGCCACTTGCGCCGACACCATCATCGCGCACGCGGGAGAGCTGGCGGCACGCGGCTGGACACCCGCAACCAGTGGCAACTTTTCCATGCGTGTGGACGACCAACGTGCCGCCATCACCGCATCCGGCGCACACAAGGGTCACTTGACGCGCGAAGACATCCTGCTGATCGATCTGGTCGACGGCAGCACGCTCGACGCCGCGCGTCGGCCATCCGCGGAAACCTTGCTGCACGTGCAGGTCTATCGGCATTTTCCCGATGTCGGAGCCGTGCTGCACACACACTCGCGCAACCAGAGCGTGGCCTCGCGCGTGTTCGCACGCGACGGATCAATACGGTTCCATGGCTGGGAGCTGCAAAAAGCCATCCACGGCATCGACAGCCACGACGTCACGCTGGAGTTGCCCGTGTTTCCCAATTCCCAGCACATGCCGGAGCTGGCAGCATGTGTCGAGGCCTGGCTGGACGCTGGCAAGCCGCTCCATGCCTATCTGATCGAAGGTCATGGCCTGTACGCCTGGGGGCGCGACATGGACGAAGCCCGTCGCCATCTGGATGCCATCGATTTTCTGCTTTCCTGCGAACTCGAATTGAAGAGGTATTCATCATGAGCCACCTGCGCATCTTCGACGAGCGTGATGGCAACACTCCCTTGGTCGAGCACTCGCGGCACGCGGACATCGCGCGTGAGCTCGAGCGCATCGGTGTGCGCTTCGAGCAATGGCAAACCGACAAGGCGATCACGCCGGGCGCATCCGCCGAAAGCGTCATTGCCGCCTATCAATCGGACATCGACCGACTCATGCAAACCGATGGTTATCAGTCGGTCGACGTGGTCAGCATGCAACCCGACCACCCCGACCGGGCCACGTTGCGGCAGAAGTTTTTGTCCGAACATGTCCACAGCGAGGACGAAGTGCGCTTTTTCGTGGCCGGTTCCGGGCAGTTCACGCTGCATGTCGACGACAAGGTCTACGACGTGTTGTGCCAGGCCGGCGACCTGATCGGCGTGCCCGACGGTACCCGTCACTGGTTCGACATGAGCGCATCGCCCGCCTTCGTCGCCATCCGTCTGTTCACCAACACCGACGGTTGGGTGGCGCAGTTCACCGGCAGCGACATCGCCGACCGATTCCCGCGCATGCAACCGGTTGCGACAGCATGATGACCGGAACGCCGCGCGCCATCATCACCGATATCGAGGGCACCACCAGCTCCATCGACTTCGTCAAGGACGTGCTGTTCCCGTATGCGCGCGACCACCTGCGCGAGTTCGTCCGGGCCCACGCCGATGACACCGAGGTACGCCACTGGCTGGATGTCACCGCCACCGAGGCCGATGTTGATCGCGCTGACCTGGAGGCATTGATCGACACCCTGCTCGGCTGGATTGCCGAAGATCGCAAGGCCACGCCGCTGAAGGCATTGCAAGGCATGATCTGGGCCGATGGATACAAGAGCGGCGCATTTCGTGCGCACATGTATCCGGAAGTGGCGGGCCGTCTGCGCGATTGGCAGGCACGCGGCATTCGCTTGTGCGTGTACTCGTCCGGCTCGGTGCCGGCGCAGAAACTGTTGTTCGGTTACAGCGTGGCCGGTGACCTGACATCACTCATCGACGGCTGGTTCGACACGCAGACCGGGGCCAAGCGCGAGACCGACTCCTACCGCCGCATTGCCGCCGCCATTGACGAAGATCCAGCCGACTGCCTGTTCCTGTCCGACGTGGTCGAGGAGCTCGATGCGGCCGCCGAAGCCGGCATGCGGACCATTCAACTGTGCCGCCCTCCGGATACCTGCCCGAGCAATGCACAGCATCGCTGCGTCTCCGATTTTGACGCTATCGTTGTGTAAACACCACGCGGGCCAGGCATTGACAGAGGTGTAGGTCGGGTTGGCTTCATCAACCCGACGCGGCGTGGTGCCGTACGAATGTCGGGTGACGCCTGCGGCTCAACCCGGCCTACGCCACCGCGTCACGCTTTCTTGGGCGGAAACGGCGTATCCGGCAGCGGGATGGATTCGGTGTTGTCCATCGGCGGCAACGGCATTTTTCCGGCCTTCCAGTCGGCGGCGGCCTGCATGATCTGCTCGCGCCGTGAGGACACCAGGTTCCACCAGATATAGCGGGGCCCCAGCGGCTCGCCACCCAGAAGCATCACGCGAGCGCCGCTTGTGGCGCGAATCGTCGGCGTATCGCCAGATGCGAACACCAGCATTTGATTGCCGTGATAGCGCTGCCCGCCCAGCTCGATCTCGCCTCCGGCCACGAACACCGCGCGCTCGGCATGGCCGGCCGGCAGCGCCAGCCGTGCGCCCTCGGCCATTTCCGCATGCACATAGAACAGCGGGGAGAAGGTCCGCGCCGGGCTGGTCAATCCATAGGCGCTGCCGGCAATCACGCGACCCGCGACTCCGTCTTCATTGAAGCTCGGCAACACGTCGGCGTCGTAATGGTCGAACGATGGGTCATCGGCTTCGTTGGCCTCGGGCATGGCCACCCACGATTGCACGCCTTCGATGCGGCCACCGCCCTCGCGCATGCCATCGAAGCGCTCCGAATGGGTGATGCCGGCAGCGGAGGTCATCCAGTTCAAGGCTCCCGGCGTGATCACCTGCTCGCAGCCCAGGCTGTCGCGATGGGTCATTTGCCCGTCGAACAAATAAGTGACGGTGGATAGCCCGATGTGCGGGTGCGGGCGCACGTCGCGACTGTCCGGAATCGGCGCTTCCATGTCCAGCGGCCCCATGTGGTCGAGGAAAATGAAAGGGCCGACCATGCGTTGCGTGCGGTGCGGCAATACCCGGCCGACGGTAAAGCCGTCACCCAGGTCGTGGCTGCGTGCATCGATGACTTTGTCCGGCATGGTCGCCTCCGTATCAAACGTGTGGGAACGCACAGGGTGTGCTCCCACACAATGCAACGTGCCGAACCACCGCGCCAGAGGCAATATGGGTACGCATTGTTTCCGTCAGCGCACAGTCAAACTCACGCGTGCCGCGAACGCAGCTTTGCCACCACGTCGGTCAAGCCCAAGCCCCGGGCCTGCAACAGCACCAGCAGGTGGTACACGAGGTCCGCGCTTTCGCCCAGCAGCTCGTCGTCGTTCTGTGCGACGGCCGCCAATGCGGTTTCGACACCCTCTTCGCCCACTTTCTGCGCGATGCGGCGGGTGCCGCTTTCGAACAGCCTGGTCGTGTAACTGCCCTCGGGACGCTTGGCGTGGCGCTCGGCCACCAGCGCATCCAGCTCGCCAAGGAATGCCACGTCCGACGAGGCGGCATCACCGAAGCAGGTGTCGGTCCCGGTGTGACAAGTCGGGCCTTGAGGGTTGGCAAGCACCAGCAGCGTGTCGGCGTCGCAGTCGGCGTGGATTGCGCACAGGTCGAGCACGTTGCCGGACGTTTCGCCCTTGGTCCACAGTCGTTGCTTGCTGCGGCTGAAAAAGGTCACGTTGCCGCTGGCTTGCGTCGCTTCCAGTGCCTCGCGATTCATGTACCCGAGCATCAGCACGCGGCCATCATGCACATGCTGCACGACCACGGGCAACAAGCCGTCACCCTTGTTCCAGTCCAGCGTGGCGGGGTCGAGTCCGGTTGCATCCTGGGTCACGAGCGTACCTCCACGCCAGTGCTGGCGAGATGTTGTTTCAAGTCGGGAATGGCGATGGCGCCGGAATGGAACACGCTGGCCGCGAGCGCCGCGTCGACATCCGCCTTGGCGAACACGTCGGCAAAGTGCGCCATGGAGCCGGCGCCACCGGAGGCCACCAACGGCACCCGGCACAGTGCGCGTGCGGCGGCCAGCTGTTCGACATCGTAACCGTCACGCACGCCATCGGTATCCATGCAGTTGAGCACGATTTCGCCGGCGCCACGTTGTTGCACTTCGGCCACCCAATCGAGCGTCGTGTGACGCAAGGCGCGGGTTTTCGACGGATCGCCGGTGTACTGGCGCACGCGCCACTGGCCGTCATCCTCGCGCAGGCTGTCGACGCCGACCACGACGCACTGCACGCCGAAGGCCGCTGCCAACTCGTCGATCAGTTGCGGTCGCTCCAGTGCCGGCGAATTGACCGACACCTTGTCGGCACCGGCATGCAGGATGCCGCGCGCATCCTCGACGCTGCGGATGCCACCGGCCACGCAAAAGGGAATGTCGATCACGCGGGCCACGCGCTCGACCCAGTCGCGGTCGACGCGGCGCCCCTCCGGGCTGGCGGTGATGTCGTAGAAGACCAGTTCGTCGGCACCCTCGTCGCGGTAACGCAAGGCCAGCTCGACAATGTCGCCGACCACGCGATGATCGCGAAAACGCACGCCCTTGACCACCTGGCCGTCACGCACGTCCAGGCACGGAATGATGCGGCGCGTCAGCATGCCAGTGCTTCCTCCAGCGTGAAGCGCCCTTCCAGCAATGCGCGTCCGAGCACGATGCCGGCACCACCGGCTTCACGCGCGGTACGGATGTCATCGAGCGCGCGCACGCCGCCGGATACCTGCACGTCCAATGCCGGCGCGATGGTCTTGATGTGCGCGAGCAAATCGAAGTTCGAACCGGACAAGGTGCCATCACGGTCGATATCGGTGCACAGCAGATGGCGTGCTCCGGCTTCGGCGTAGCGCGGTGCCAGATCATCGAGCGTGGCTTCTTCGTCACGCTCCCAGCCGGCACTTGGCAAACGCCAGCCACCGTCACGCCAGCGCGTGTCCAGGGCGATGGTCAGCCGCTCGGGGCCATAGTCGTGCAGCCACCGGCACACGAGATCGGGAGCACGCACCGACAGGCTGCCGATGACCACGCGCTTGACGCCGGCATCGAACAGACGCGCCAAGTCATCCTCGCCACGCACACCGCCACCGGCTTGCAAATACAGCCCGGTATCGGTCAAGGCCGTGATGACGCCAAGGTTGGACGTGTTGCCCGAACGCGCGCCGTCCAGATCCACCACGTGCAACCAACGCGCACCGGCCTCGGCGTAGCGTCGCGCCAGAGCCAGCGGCGTGACGTCGTAATCGGTCTGGCGCGCATAGTCGCCCTGATACAAACGCACCACGCAGCCCTCGCGCAGATCGATGGCGGGAAGAACCGTAAAACTCATGAACGAACCTTGGTCGGATTGGCGGTAGGAGCGGCGGAAGCCGCGATCGGGGGTGCGGTGACAAATGATGTCTTGCGGTGTTGCCGATCGCGGCTTCCGCCGCTCCTACAACTGCCTGGTTCATCAAGGTCGAGGAAATTCTGCAGGAGGCGTGCCCCCAGTGCTGCCGACCGCTCGGGATGAAACTGCATGCCGCAGAAATTGTCTTTGCGCACGATGGCGCTGAAGCATTCGCCATGCGCGCTGGATGCCAGCGTACGTCCAGTGACCGGCGCGGCATAGCCGTGCACGAAATAGGCAAACGCACCTTCTTCGACACCGTTCAAAAGCGGATCATCACGCTCAAGCGCGAGACGATTCCAGCCCATGTGCGGCACGCGCAGACCGGCACCACCGCGCATGCGCCGGACGCTGCCGGGGATGATGCCCAGGCACGACTGATCGCCCTCCTCCGAATGCTCGAACAGCAATTGCATGCCCAGACACACGCCGAGCACCGGCTGCGTCAGATTCTTGATCACGCCATCCAGACCGCTCTCACGCAAACGCCGCATGCCCTGGGCAGCGGCCCCCACGCCCGGCAGGATGACGTGATCGGCGGCGCGAATGCGCGCGGCATTATCGGTCATCACGGCGTTGACACCCAGGCGCTCCAATGCATAACTCACCGAGCCGATGTTGGTGCCGCCGGCGTCGACCAGAACGACACTCATCACAACACTCCCTTGGTGCTGGGCATGGCATTGCCGTCGCGCCGCAAGGCCTGGCGCAAGCAACGCGCGACGACCTTGAAGCAGGCTTCGACCATGTGGTGCGCGTTCTCGCCTTGCACCGTCAGGCGCAGATTGGCACCGAGCCCGTCGCACAGCGAACGGAAGAAATGCACCACCATTTCGGTCGACAGCTCGCCCACGTTGTCGCGCGGAAACGTGCCCTCGAACACCAGATACGAGCGTCCCGACAGATCCAGCGCGGCACTGGCCAGCGACTCGTCCATCGGTAGCGTGAAACCGTAGCGGCCGATACCGCGCTTGTCGCCGAGCGCCTTGCGCAAGGCTTCGCCAAGTGCCAGTGCGCAATCTTCGACGGTGTGGTGGTCATCGACGTTCAGATCACCATCACACGTCAGTTCGAGCGCAAAATCACCGTGCTTGCCGATCTGCTCCAGCATGTGGTCGAAAAAGCCGATGCCGGTGGATACCTTAGCCGAGCCGGGGGCATCCAGATCGACCGCGACCCGAATGCCGGTCTCGCGCGTACGGCGTTCGACCGTGGCAACCCGTGGCAATTCGCACAACTGCCGCGCCACTTCGGCCCACGCCATCCCGTCCGGCCCCACGCGCATGCCGCGAACGCCCAGGTTGGCGGCAAACTGCATGTCGGTCTCGCGATCGCCGACCATGGCCGACGTGCCACGACTCCAACCGTCATCGGCCAGATAGTGGCGCATCATGCCAGTGCCGGGCTTGCGTGTATCGAGGCCTTCGTGGGGGAAGCTGGCATCGACCAGCACTTCACGAAAACGCACGCCTTGCGATGACAGCAGCTGCAACAGGAAATTCTGCGGCACCTCGAAATCGGACTGCGGAAAGCTGTCGGTACCCAAACCATCCTGATTGGTCACCATGACCAACTCGTAGCCGGCGTCCATGCAGCGCAGCAGCGCCGGAATCACGCCCGGCAACAGCGCCAGCTTGTCCAGACGATCAACCTGCTCGTCGGCGGGCTCTTCGATGAGACAACCGTCACGGTCGACAAAGAGAATCTTGCGCGCGCTCATGCTGTCACTTCCGGCAATGTCATGGCTTTCAACAGCCGCGTGTTTTCCTCGGGGCTGCCGACGCTGATGCGCAGACAACCATCCAGGCCGTGGTAATGGCCGACGTCGCGCACGACGATGCCCTGCTCGATCAAGCGGC
Source organism: Oleiagrimonas sp. (assembly GCA_035690885.1). Lineage (GTDB taxonomy): Bacteria > Pseudomonadota > Gammaproteobacteria > Xanthomonadales > Rhodanobacteraceae > Oleiagrimonas. The sequence continues at coordinate 8,621 of DASSKC010000169.1, forward strand.
GATATGTGCCTTTTGCATCATCCAGCCGCACCAGTAAAAAATTCGCCTGCGACGGCAACACGTCGCGCACGCCCGGCAGTTTGCCCAACCCCTCGCGTAGACGTTCGCGCTCGGAACGAATCGTCGCCACTCGCGCCTGCATGCGCTGCTCACCGTCATCGCGCAATACGACCAAGGCCGCATCAACGCTGGTTGTGGGCAGCGGATACGGCGGCATGATCCGGCGCAGCAATGCGATCACTTCGGGATCGGCCAGCAGCGCACCGATACGCGCACCGGCCAAGGCCCAGGCCTTGGACAGGGTGCGCAACACCGCAATATTTTGATGCGCGGCCAGCAACGTGGCCACGCTGTCGCCCTCGGCAAACTCGACATAGGCCTCGTCGACGACGACCACGGTTTGCTCGGCCAGCGCAGCGGCCAAGCGCGCGACGGTTTCGTGCGCAATGACGCCGCCGGTCGGGTTGTTCGGCGAACACAGGAACAGCAGCTTGACCGCCGGCGTGCAGGCCGCCAACACCGCCTCGGTGTCCAGCCCGAACCCGGCGTCGAGAGGCACCTGCACGATGTCCGCGCCCTGCACGCCGGCGCACACCGCATACATGCCGAAGGTTGGCGGACAGATCGCGATGGCATCCCGGCCGGGTCGACAGAAGGCTCGCACCAGCAAGTCCATGGCTTCGTCACTGCCACGCGACAGCAACAATTGATCGGTACGCACGCCGTAGCACCCGGCCAGCCGCGCACAGAGCTCGGTCGGCTGTGGTTCGGGGTAACGGTTGAGTCCGCTGTCAGTACCGGCCGTGGCGGGCCACGGCGACTCGTTGGCATTGAGCATCACGGCGGCCGAACCCGCTTCCATGCGTGCGGACGAATACGGCGCCAGTTCACGCACCTCGGGCCGGGCCAGATCGAGCACGCTCATGATCCGGACTCCAGCACATCCAGCCGCAGCGACACGGCGCGCGCGTGCGCGTCCAGCCCCTCGGCCTCGGCCAGGGTCACGGTGTCGGGACCAATGGCGCGCAGACCATCGGCACTCAATTCCTGCACGGTCAGTGACTTGCGGAAACTTTCTACAGACAATCCACTCAATGCGCGCGCATGACCATAGGTCGGCAGCACGTGGTTGGTGCCGCTGCAATAATCCCCGACCGACTCGGGCGACCACGCACCCAGAAACACCGAACCGGCATGCTCGATCCGCGGCAACAGCGCGCGTGGCTCACGCACATGCATGATCAAGTGCTCCGGCGCATAGGCATTGCTGACCGCAGCCGCTTGGGGCAACGACTCGACCCGGATCAGACGACTGGCGGCCAGCGCCTGACGCGCAATCGTCGCGCGCGACAACTGCGCCACTTGCGCCTCGACCTCGTCAGCCACGGCGGCCGACAAATCATCGGCATCGGTCAGCAGAATGACCTGCGAATCGGGACCATGTTCGGCCTGCGACAAAAGATCCGCGGCGACGAAACGCGGATCGGCGTCGGCATCGGCAATCACCAGCACTTCCGACGGCCCCGCCGGCATGTCGATGGCCGGCCCGCCCGCTGCCGCCGTCGCCTGACGCTTGGCCTCGGTGACCCAGGCGTTGCCGGGTCCGAACAGCTTGTCGCAGGCCGGCACGCTTTCACTGCCCTGCGCCATGGCCGCGATGGCCTGTGCGCCGCCGAGGCGAAACACCTTGTCGATACCGCACTGGCGCGCCGCATACAGCACGGTGGGATCGACGCTGCCATCGGCGCGCGGCGGCGAACACAACACCACCTCGCGGCAACCGGCCAGGCGCGCCGGCAGCCCCAGCATCAACACCGTCGAAGGCAGCGGCGCACTGCCGGCCGGCACGTACAACCCGACCCGGGCAATCGCCCGCGGTACGCGTTCGCAGACCACGCCGGGTGCGGTTTCCACGCGTACCGGCGGCTGCATCGCGGCGCGATGAAAGGCTTCGATGCGAGCCGAAGCCGCGGCAATCGCCTGCTTGAGCGGTTCGGGCAAGCCCTGCTCCGCCGCATCGAACGCCGCCGCCTCGACCTGCAACAGCTCGACGCGACACCCGTCCAGCTGTTCGGTCAGCTCGCGCAACGCGGCATCGCCGCGCGTGGCCACCGTCTGCATGATGGCGGCGACCTTGTCCGCGCGTTCGCGGCTGTGCGCCTGTGCCGGACGCGCGAGCGCCTCGCGTCGTTGCGCAGCGGTCATGTCCGCCCACACCATCGCCGCCAGACCCGCGGGCTGCGTACTCGTCTTCACTGCATTCATGCCAGCATCTTCTCCACCGGCAGTACCAGCATGGCCTGCGCGCCGACACGACGCATGGCTTCCAGTTCCTGCCAATCCACACGGCCATTGCACACTGCCTGCAAGGCAATGCGATCGGGCTGGCCTTCTATCGGGGTCACCATCGGGCTGATGCAGCCGGGCAACAAGCCGGTGATCTCCGCCAGCGCATGACGCGGTGCCTGCAGCATTACCAGCCGGGATTCGCGCACGTTGAGCACGCCATCCAGACGCTGCAGCAGCAGATCCTGCAAATCGCCACGCTCGTCGGCCGGAGGCGTCGCCGGCCCGGCCAGCACCGCTTCGCTTTCCATCACCACACCGGCTTCGACCAACTGGTTGGCAACCAGCGTGCCGCCGCTTTGCACCAGGTCGCAGATCAGATCGGCGGTGCCCAGGCGCGGCGCGATCTCGACCGAGCCCGACAGGGTAACGATGGCCGCATCGACACCCTTTTGCCCCAGCCATTGCTGCAGCAGACAGGGGTAACTGGTGGCGATACGGCGTCCGGCCAGTTGCTCAGGTCCCTTCCACGCTTCCTCGCGCGGCAACGCCAGCGACAAGCGACACTTGCCGAAACCCAGCCCGCGCCATTCGCGCAACGGCGTCTCGGCAGGATGTTCGAGCGTGTATTCGTCCAGCACATTGCGACCGACGATGCCCAGATCACAAGTGCCGGAGGCCAGCAGACCCGGGATATCGTCATCACGCACCAGCAACAAGTCCACCGGCTGGTTTTCGCCGAAGCAGAACAACTTGTCGCGACTGTCGCGAAACACCAGCCCGCAACGGGCCAGCAGGTCGCGCCCCGCATCACTCAAGCGTCCGGATTTTTGCGCCGCGATGCGCAGGCGGTCACGCGTTCTCATGCTTTGGTCCCGGTTTTTCTGGTGGCGCGCCGACGCGACTGCATGCCCGTCAGCGCTTTCTGGTAACCGCCGTTGCCCTCGTTGAGACAGCGCGCAACGCGGCCAATGGTGGTGATGCTGACGCCGGTGCGCTCGTGGATGTCGCGATACGGCACGCCATCAAGCAGAAACGGCACGACGCTCCAACGATCAATCATCGCTTCACGTTCGGACGGCGTGCTCAGATCACGCAGGAACGCCCGCATGTCCGGCACCGTGTCGAGCGCCAGCAAGGCCCGGCAAAGGCTTTCCTCGCTGGTCTCGGGGGCAACGTCTGGATCGATGGCTCGTCGTTTCATGATGTATAATGTATTAACGCATTAGCACACTGGAGCGAAGTCTACGGCTATTCCGGGCAACACGCAACAATCCACGATCGAATATGGCATCGAGAAGCCCGTCCGGTTGCGGCATCGGCTGGATCGACCTGCACCTGCTCGCCAGTGCCGCGCTTGGCGGAGCATGTTCATGAACCCGCGACAAATGCCTTGCAAAGGCCGCCTCGGATCTCGATCTCGATCTCGATCTCGACTATACCGCCGGGACACGTTGACGCATTGCAACGACCGAAACGAGCACAATGCCCGTGGAGCTACCCGAGGAATGGTGAGCGGCTGCGCTTGCCTCAATATGGACGTGGAAGAAAGTCATGGAGGCCGTTATCGCAGAACCGTCATCACAACATCCAGGCCCGCCACGTCACTTGCGTCTGGACTGCACCGCCGGCTTGCCATGATCCACCGTGAACTCAAACGCGTACCGTAGCGTGACCGGCATCGGAGCCTGCGAGACGACGCCGTCCGGTTCGTGCGTCTGCACACGATACGGATAAAAACGCCACTGCGACACGGCGTTTCTCACGGCAGCCACAAAGCGTGCATGGTCAACGCCTGACTTGTCCATGATGACCGGTTGAATCCCGGTCACGTTGCCTTCGCGATCAATGGCTACGCGCACGATCACGGTGACCGGTTCGGCGCCAGCATGCACCAATGAAGGTGGATACACCGGCAGCACCCGATGCCGCAGCGCAGGCGGGATGGCGACCTGACCCGGTTGCAATTGATAGCGACCGACACTCGCCGGCGGGGCCAGCTTTCCGAAGTGTGTTTGTGCCGTCAGCGGGACCTTGGCGGACCGCGGGGTACTGCAGCCTGCCACCAGGAGGCAGGGACATATCACCACCAGTACAAATCCACGTCTCATACGCAAACACCCCTGCCCCGACCGGCCGGAAAAAGCATGACACGGGAACCATCGAACCCACCGTAGCAGCCATCGTGAAGTCACGCCGCTGGCCGTACCTCAATCCGCAACCCAAGCGCCGTGCACACTCGTTGCACGGTCTCGAAACGCGGATGGGCGTCTGGTCGCAGCGCCTTGTACAGCGACTCACGCGCAAGGCCCGATGCCTGCGCGATGTCGGCCATGCCACGCGCTTTTGCCACGTCACCGAGCGCGGCGGCGAGCAGGCCGGGATCGCTTTCTTCGATGACCGCCGACAGGTACTCCGCCAGCGTGGCCTCGTCACCGAGGTAATCAACCACATCGAATTTCGACAGGGTGGTTGCGTCGATTTTATCTTTCGCTTTCATGGCTTTCACCGTTTCAATCGTCGTCCAGCAGTGCAGCCAACCGCTTGGCATTCGCGATGTCGCGAAGCTGCGTTCTCTTGCTTCCACCGGCGAGTAGAACGATCAGTGCCGTGCCGCGCTGTACGTAATACATGCGCCAGCCGGAGCCGAAGTGCTCACGCATCTCGTATATGCCACCACCGACGGATTTCACGTCACCCGGATTGCCAAGGGTTGCCTTGCGCAAACGCACGAGCAAACGGGCCTTGGTTTTCGGGTCTCGCAACGCGTGAAGCCATGCGTCGAACTCCGGGAGTGTCCGTACGGTGATGCCTTCCATTCACAAATAGTAATCGAACGATTACATCAAATCAAGCAGACTCCGAACCACGGACACGCCAATGCCGTTCGACCTCAAAACTGCCCGAACACCCCGTCGGCCACCAGCTGGCAGGCCGTCTGCACGTCGCGATCCATGGCACGATCCTGGCGCATGAAGTCGATGTGTTCGCGGAGAATGGCGAAGGCCTTGCCCACGCCTTCGCCGGGACGGAAGGTGTCGGCCTCGGCCAGGGCCTGCATCAGTTGGCCGACTTCGTCGCGGAACGTGGCGTAATCGAGCTGGTCTTCGCGCGGGGCACCGTCGATCTTGGCGGCCAGTGCGTCCAGATCGCCGGCACGGGCCAGCTCGCGGGCGGCATTGAGCATGTCCTGGCGATACTCCAGTGCCTGGGCAGCGGTGTAAAGCTCCAGCCCCAACACATGACCAAGGTCTTTCGTCATGTCGAGCACGTGTCGAATCTCGTTCGCCCCCATGGACACGTGGTCCTCGGCGTTGGCGCTGGTGGGGATGGAGTACACGCTGGCCGGATGCGCGCGCGTGGCCAAGTCGTTGACCAGCGCCGCGGCGGTGTATTGCACGATCATGAAACCCGAATCGGTGGCGTCTTCGTTGCCGGTCAGGAAGGCCGGCAGGCCGTCGTTGTTGGCCGGGTCGACGAGCTTGTTGAGGCGGCGCTCGGAGATCGACGCCAGCACCGGGATGGCGGCCTTGACGTAGCTCATCGCCAGCGCCAGCGGCATGCCGTGGAAGTGGCCGGCGGAGATGACCTGGTCTTCGATGAAACGCGGATTTTCCGCGTCCGGGAACACGAGCGGATTGTCGGTGACGGCATTGAGCTCGATGTCGATGACGCGGCAGGCCTGGTCGATGGCGTCGCGCACCGCGCCGTGTACCTGCGGCATGCAGCGCAGGCAGTAGGCATCCTGTGGCTGGTGTTTCTTGCCGCCCTTGAACGGCAGGAAGCGGTGGTAGAACGCTTCGCGCCCTTCCCGCTGTTTGACCGGCAACCAGTTCCAGGCGATGTCGAAACGCTGCGCCTGTGCCTCACGCGTTTGCCAGGCCGCGGCCGTCCATGGTTTGAAATGCGGCACCAGATGGTAGGGGATGTCGATCAGCGTGGAGTCGTGCAGCAGGTCGCGCACGTGGGCGGCGGTGCCGACCTGCCCCGGGTGTGGGCGCAAGGCATGCACTTCTTCGCGCAGGGCACCACTGCGCCCGGCGAAGGCATCCAGGCTCATGGCGGCGGCGACGTCGGCCGTGGCCAGCAATCCACGCAGGCGCTCCAGCGCCAATACGGCCGTGGCCAGCATTTGCGTGGTGCCGTTGTTGAGCGCCAGGCCTTCTTTGAACGACAGGCGCACGGCTTTCAAGCCGGCACGCTTGAGCGCGTCGGCTCCGGGCATGCGCTTGCCTTCGTAAAACGCCTCGCCACCGCCCAGCAACACGATGGCCAGATGCGACAACGGCGCGAGATCTCCGCTGGCGCCGACCGAGCCCTTCTGCGGAATGACCGGGACCACGCCCTTGTTGAGCAGGTCGGCCAGCGCGTTGAGCGTGTCGGCACGGATGCCGGAATGACCGCGCATCAGCGTGTTGATGCGGATGACCATCATCGCGCGCACGACCTCGGCCGAGAACGGCTCGCCCACGCACACGGCATGGGTGATGATGAGGTTGTGCTGCAACTCCTCCATCAGGGTGCGATCGGATTTCTGCTTGCCGCCGTCGGCCAGCTCGTCGCGCACGTGATGCGAGCCCAGCAATTTGTCGGCATTGCTGCCGAAGCCGGTGGTGATGCCGTAGACCGGCTCGCCGCAATCAACCTTGTCGGCGAGGAAATCCGCGGTGCGCTGCACGCGCCGCAATTTGGCCGCGTCCATCATCACGTTGGCGCCACGCGCCACCTTGACCACCTGCGCGCGGGTCAGATGATTGCCGTCGAGGACCACTGGTTCGGCGCGTGCGGTTGTCATGCATGTGTCTCCGGCATCGCCGCCGCCTGCTCCAGCTCGACGCGCAGGGTCCGTGCCAGTTCGTCGCGCTTGACCGGAAACTGCTCGTTGCGGCGCATGTCCTTCACCGTGACCGTGTTGTTGGCCAATTCGTCTTCGCCCAGCACCAGCACGAAGCGGATGCCGGAACGGTCGGCGTGCTTGAACTGCTTGCCCAGCTTGCCGCCATCAAGCGACACCTCGGTGGCGATGCCGGCGCCACGCAGTTCGCCGGCAAGCGCCAGATACTCCGGAAGCTGGTCGGCGTCCATCTGAGTGACGAACGCCTGTACGGTGCTGGTGCCCGCTTCATGCAGCAGACCGGCTTCACGCAATTGCCAATAAAGGCGTGTGGCACCGATCGAGATGCCGACGCCGGGCAGTTGCGATTTGGTGTACTGGCTGGCCAGGTTGTCGTAGCGACCACCGGAGCAAATCGAGCCGATCTGCGGATGCTCGTCCAGCGTGGTCTCGTAGACCATGCCGGTGTAGTAATCGAGTCCGCGTGCGATCGACAGGTTGAGCGCGAAGGCCGAGTCGGGCACACCGAAGGCGTGGATCAGCTGCAGGACTTCCTTGAGCTCGGCCCTGCCCTGCTCGAAAGTCTCGCCGCCGGCACCGAGCGCATCGAGTTTTTCCAGCGCATCGGCCAGCGCGGTCGAGCGCACCTGCACGAAGGCGAGGATCTTGTCGGCGGCCTCGTTCGACAAACCGAAGGCCTCGCCGGTCAGCGTCTCGCGCACGTACTCGGCGCCGCGTTTGTCCAGCTTGTCGACCTCACGCAGAACCAGCGTCTGGCGCTCGCTGTCGTCGATGCCCAGACCCTCGAAGAAACCGCGCATCAGCTTGCGATGGTTCATCTGGATGGTGAACGGCCCGATCGCCAACTCGCTGAACACGGCGTGGATCACGGCCGGCACTTCGGCGTCGTAGCGGATCGACAAGTCGTCCTTGCCGATGACGTCGATGTCGCACTGGTAGAACTCGCGGAAACGCCCGCGCTGCGCGCGCTCGCCACGGTAGACGCGCTGCATCTGATAACGCCGGAACGGAAACGCGAGTTCACGCTCGTGCTGGGCCACGTAGCGCGCCAGCGGCACCGTCAGGTCGAAACGCAGCGCCAGTTCCGGCTGGCCATCATGCTTTTCCAGCGATCCGGTCGATTGCACGAAATAGACCTGGCGCTCGGTCTCGCCGCCGCTCTTGGTCAGCAACACGTTGGAAAACTCGATGGCCGGCGTCTCGATCGGCAAAAAGCCGAAACGCTCGTAATTGCGGCGTATGGTATCGAGCATGCGCTGGAAGCCCACCTGTTCGAGCGGAAGCAGCTCGAGCGTGCCAGGCATGGTGCGAGCGAGGGACGGCGCCATGAACAATCTCTCCGGGTCGATGCGACAAACCGCTAGTGTAACCGGTGCACGCAGTAAAAAAGATGCACGCACCCGTTGCCAACATGCCGGTCCGCCATTATCATGGCCGGCCTGCCGTCGGGGTGTAGCTCAGCCTGGTAGAGCGCTACGTTCGGGACGTAGAAGTCGCAGGTTCAAATCCTGTCTCCCCGACCAATGAAATCAACGAGTTAGGCCGCCTCACAAGGGCGGCCTTTCTCGTTATAAGTGCATGGTAAGTGCAAATTGCCTACCTTGCGTCAGTCCAGCGTCAAGGTGCCGTGTCGCCCTCGCGCCGGCTTGCCGATCACTCCCAGCACCTCCGCCCCGGTCAGTTCGCCATGCTCTTGAAGCGCGTCTGCCAGCGCCTCTACTTGCGGCCAATAGAAGGCCAAAAATGCCTCAGCCACCTGCACGGATCGATTCGCTACCCGCTTGCGGTCCTTTGGCTTGGGCAGCAATGAGAGCGTGACCCACGCCTGCAGATCGGTCGGCGGCTCGCCCTCGTCCTGCATGCGCTGCCCTGGTTCAGCGATGGCTTGCCATGCCAGTCCCCAGCCTTTTTCCCTTGCTTCAGCCATCGGCCCGGCCATGGTCTGCACCAGCTCGCGAAGCACAAGGTCGTTGAGCTCCTTCCGTGTCTTCGATTTGCAGAATGCCGTCACGGCGGCTTCATCGTCCCCTTCAATCAGGCGTTGCGCTGTTGTGTAGCTCCCGGCACCTTCCGGCGTCACGTGCGTGCGTACCAGCTCCTTGCCAACCCACCACGACGCTACGGTGTGGCCGGCTTCGTGAATGGCCACCGCGCGGGGTATCTGTCCAGGCACGGCCACCGGCTGCCAGTAACGGCGACCGTTGACCGTCACCTCATCACCCGGTTGAAGTGCAGGCAGTTCAGCGGTCATGAATCGCGTTTCACCCACCACGCACGGGACCACACCGTAAGGGCTTGCCTGATTGCTGGTTCCGGTGAGGCTGTTGAGTTTGTCGAAGGGGTCGCCGCCGCCGCTCAGGCCTTTGGCCATTGGGGGCGGGACAAGGGCGTTCAGCGCGAGTGTCCCGACGATGGATATTCCGGCAGCCAAAGCCATCGCCGATGCACTACCGGCGGCGAAGTACCCGCCCGCCATGAAATACCCGGACGCTGCGCCGTAGGTCAGAATCGTGATGACTACCATGGCCACGATGCGAATCCACTTCGCGCCATCGCCGCCGCCTTGCGGGTACATGATGACCTCGACCGATTTGCCGGTCTTCGGTCGAATCTTCCCCCACAACTGGCGCGGGATTTCGTGGCCACCAACCACCACGCTCGCAGAATGGGCCGCTTGCTCGCCCAAGGCCTCGGCAATGGTCATGCCGGCCTGGAACTGTGCAAATACGGTCTCGCCGTCAAAGGGGTGACGCTTGGCAATAACGTTGAAGTCTTCGGTCTTCATAGGGGGTTACCTTGTCTTTGGGGGAACGGGTTTCGGGAAGCGAAGCACAGCCGCCTCGGCAGCTTTCTGGCGCTCCGCCTTCTTGCCGGTGTCGGCTTTCGGGTGTGTGTACGGCAGTGCTGCAATAGCCGCTCGCAACTGAAGTGGTGTGATCTTGATCTCGCCCCGAGCGACCGCCTCCAGCAGCGACAGCATGTCAAGGTCGTCAGATACCGGGACCGGCTTGGGTTGAGTCTTGCGCGGCCTGCCAGCGCCGGGACGGGCACCGCCATGGCCTCCTTTGCGTGGGACTGTCATCTTGAAACCCTTTTCAACGGGGAAATTTTCTGTGTATGCGGGAACACGCGGTCACCAGAGCCGGGGTGGCTCAGCCTTTTGGGTGCCCCTCCACCGTCATTGTCCTTATGCGTGAGCACCGTCTGCTCTCACCAGAACCAGCGACGACGACGTGACGTCAGTGCCGCCAGCGCGTCCAGGATCAAGCGCAAGTCATCGGGGTGTGGTGTACGTGAGCCGTGACTGCGGTGCATGGCATGGCTTGCCACTTCAAGCATGGTCAGGTCAGCCGCACGCGTGAGCTTGAGTTCATCGCGCACCCTCTCGTGCCACTTGTCTGTGCGCTCGTCCCATATCGGTTCGGAGTGGTTGGTCATATCGTTGTCCTCGATATTGAAGGCGAGCCGGACAGGGCTCCCGCGTTGCGGTTGCAACAGCGTTCCTGCCCGGCTTCGTTCGCCTGTCGTGTCACAGATGGCAATCACCTGCCACGACTGCCGGGGTTGTTGCGGACACTCGCCGGCTTGTCCGTTGCGGGGACTTCATCCCGCAAAATTACGCTGCAGGGATGACGCCCTTGATGGCGCAGAACGCGCTCGGGTAGGCCAGCGCCAGGTCCACACGCGCATGACAGGCAAAGCCGACCTGACCATTCGCCGCATACAACTGGTCGAGCTTGAGCACGCTCAGTTGCTCGCGCATGTAGAGCGTCGCAAAAGTCCAATTGCCCAGATACATCGTGCTGGCATCGGTGGCCGTGCCTTGCGTGTCATCCGTCGGCACCTGTGAGGTAGCGATGAACTTCAACGCATCCAATGCAGGCGGTCGCCGCAATGGCTGACCGGTCGTGTCGGCAAACAGGTCGATGGTTTCGGCCTCACGGTTGGAGGTGATGATGGCCGTTGGTGCCGGCGCGTTGTCATCGGCAATCGTTCGAGCCGCCTTGATGATCGGCGCGTAGTTGGACAGTTCCGCGCCGTCCGTACCCATGGCGTAGGTGTTGATACCGGTGGTATTCAATACGCCGCGAATCTCGGGAGCCGTGCCGGTGCCGATCAAACCGGCCCGATCGATCTCCTTGGCGAATGCCTGCGCAATGGCCACACGCAACGCCTGCTCCATGCCCGGCGCATCCATCAACAACTCCCGGCTGACCTTGAAGATGAAGGACAGCGACCGGGGGACGATGGTCACGCCTCGGAACGTGGGGTCAGATTCCGAAAGCGCGTCGTTTTCATCGCGCCATGCGGCGGTTGGCACGCTATCCACTGCAGCCACCTTGAACGAATCGCCAGGCTGCTGCAGGACCGCGACGTTCGTGCCCGCCTGCAACATGGACGATGCCGGAACCAGTGCCTTCAGGATGCCCGGCAGCAACCAGGACGGGACCGCATGACCTCCTTGGCTGTCGGTGCCTTCGGACAAGCTCGCCTTGATCGCGTCCGTAGTGCGCCCGCCTGCTACGCCTCGGAAGAATGCAGCGAGCCCGCCTTCGTCCGTGTCGCCGCCAAATGCGTTATTGGACATGCGGTGGCCCAGCTTCGCGGCAATCTTGCCTTCGTCGCTCAGGTCGGCATTCGTCAACAGTGTGCCAATACGGACGCCGGACTGGTCACGCAAGTCAGTGTCATCCGTGGATCGGCTATCGATGCGCTCGCGGGCAGCGTCCTGCAAGTCCAGGTTTCTGGAAATTTTGCCGATGATCGCGGCCACGGCGTCCAGCGCATCGGTAATCTGCTCCGCGCGCTTGGTGTCGTTTGCCTCGATGGCGACCGTTGCCTGTTCGCGCAAATCATTGGCGAGGCGGCGAAGGTCGGCGCGTTCCTGCAACTGCTCAGAACGCGATGCGTCGTTGCCGAAACCCACCTTCAGAGACAGGCCGGTCTTCGCGGCTTCGGCTTGTGCGATGGCGAATTGCTCCGCCGGTTCTTTGGTGCGATACATGTTTGTATTCCTCAAGTTTTGGCCGCGCACAAAAAAACGCGCGCAAGCCGATAAATGAAAATCGGACTTGTCGCGCGCTTTTGCCGTGGGCTGGCCGCAAACTCGACCGTCAATTCGGGGCCGTGGGCCGTCCGTTTTGACGATGCATTCAGCCTATATAAAACGCGCGACATAATCAAGATGTCAATTCATGAAATGGGCCGTTCTTTGACGTATGTATGCCTCCGCCAAATGGAATGCATCCACAGGGCCGGTATTTACGGGGATAATCAGGCCGGGCAACGGCAACAGCTCAGGGGTCGTTTCAGGCATGACGGACACATGCCCCTGCCCGATCCGTTGCGCTCCGCCTTGATGATCGATTCGCAGGATGGCGACATGCCCCAGGGCGAGGTCTGACAGGACGGCGATACCGTGATAACCGTTGTCCGCCAGAGCGCGGACTTCACGGGCGGCCGCAAGGGTCAATTGATCGTTGGTGTTGTTCATTTGGTCAGTTCCTTCGGTTGGTATTTGATGCAGACGTGCCCCGGATCAGGTCGCGGGCCTCTTGACATACCTCGCGGGCGCGGCGGGTGGCGCGGGTCACCGTGGACTTGTTGACACCGGTCGCGGCGGAAGTTTCAGCGGCAAACCGCTTTATCTGCTTCGGCGGTTGCTTGTAGCCAACCTCAGAATCAGGTGATGCAGCTTGCACCACCTGATTTTCCATTGCCTCCCAAATCTCCTTTCGCCGTTGCAAATGCTCCGCTTGCTGCGTAGCCGTCAGCTCCGACCGCATCAGGTTTTCGTCGATCTCAGTCCGTCGGGTCGGGCGCGGGATATATCGCTCGGCAGCTCTGACGACACACCACGGACAACCCAACACTTGCGGCCAGCCATCAATTACCGGTGCGCCCTGCAATACGTCGGGCGACAACCAGACCGGTCCACAGTGCCGGCACATGGCCTTTGCCGTGTAGCTGACCGGCCTCTTGCCGGCTTCACGCGTAGCGGTGTCGTCCAGCATGAGCACGTAGGCGGTGAGTGCTGCATCGTCCAGGCCGTCGCAGGCATCCACGTCACCCGATGGCAGGGCGTAGACCAATGACGCATCTACACCTTCGGATTTGGCCAGGGCCAGAAGGTGGCCACGGATTCCGCTCATGGCTTCGATGAGCTCGGTCTTGCGGTTGACCAGCAAGTCACGCAGTTCGGAAGTGATGGCTCCCGGTGGTGCCTCAACGTGCAGTCGGTCGCCATCGGCGGACAGGTGAATGCCGGTGTCGGTGAGTCGCTGAATCAGGGTGGCAGCATTCATAGGTCGAAGGCCTCCATGCCGTTGTCGGTGCCGTCCAGTCGCGCCATTCCTCCCTCAGTCGCGCCGTTCGCGCCACTCTCAGGATGTGGCGTAACTGGCGCGACTGAGGCGTGACTGACCTTGATTGACCACTTTGCCGGCTGTCCAAATCCACCGCGTTGTGACACCACGCCAGCCCTTTTCATGGAGCGCTGGACCGTTCGCCACGCAAAACCAGCTTCATCGGCTTGCCGCTTTACGTCCTTCGTTGGCATCGGTCCATCGGCCAGCAGGTCACGCAGGAACGATGCCGCATCCTGCCCTTCATCGTCGGGGTCAGGTTCGGCCAGCAAATCGCGCGCGCTGCCTTCGATGGACTCGCCCCAGACAATCCGGCTCGCCTCCAGGCCGGGGTGTCCTTCTAGTTCGGTTTGCTCGAAAGCGTAGGCAAAGCCGCCACCATTCGGACCAATGTTTGATTTCGCCCGCGCCAACGTCATGCGCTGAGGCTCGCCTTCTTCGCCTTGCTGCTTGCACGTACCGAATACCAGGCGGGCGAGCGCACCAAAAGCCAGACTGCCGGTCACTCGCTCCAGCGGATCGCGGCCACCGGTGCCTTTGGTGAAATGTGTGATACCGATCAACACAGCGTCGAGCCGTGCAGCAAGATCAACCAGCGGGGCCAGTGACCGGCGTACCTCGGCATTCTTGTGGGAGTCGCCACGAACGGCACTGACCACCGGGTCAACCACCAGCATGGACACCCGGCCCAGCTTCGCCGCTTGTCCTGCCAGCTCCAGAACATCGGTTGCCGGGTCAAATGGACGGCTATGTCCGTCGTCGTCGATTCCTTCGATGAAGTGCACACACGAAAGATCGGCACCGGCAGCCAGTAGACGCGGGACAAGCGTATCGCGCGGATCATCTTCACCCGACCACACCAGAACGTTGCCCGGTGATGGCTTCCAGCCCGTCGGGAATGGATGTCCAGACGAAATGCAAGCTGCCCACGTCATCGCAATGGTGGTCTTGCCTGTACCGGGAGCGCCGGCCAGTACGTGCAGCTTTCCTCGCGCCAGCCATCCCGGCCAAAGCCACCGGATCGGCTCAGGCTTGAGCGTATTCGCGCCAATCAGACGCACTCGCGCCATGTATTCGTGTGGCGTGGATGGCGCGATTGATTCCGGTGTTGTCTCCCCGTGGGTCAACTTGTGCACCATCGCCAACTCACGCTCGGCACGCTCGTCAAGGTTGCGCTTGTAGGTCTCGGCAGTCATTGCAGCACCTCCCGAACATCGTGGATGCGCCGCATGGCCAGCAGTAGACGTTCGTGGTCTACAGCATCCAGAACCTGCCCTTCAGCCAGGGCATGGGCTGCGATCTCGACCACGATTGATTCACGGGACAGCACGCCAATGGCAGCACTCCAACCCGCTTGCTTCCAGGCATCCCGGCGTTGCCGTCGCGCGAGTGGCGATTGGTCTTTGACGGGTGCCGGGAACAAGTCTTTCAGTTCGAGCCCGACCGCGTGCAACACGTCGACCGTCTCGCATCCGGCCCAGCATCGAACCAGCAGCGTGCCGTCGCCCGTTTCGGTAACGGACAAGGTGCCGTGTGACTTGTGGCCGATAGGGCACTCGCACCGATAGCCGTCGCCGTATTTGCGTACATGATCAAGCCGTGGCAGCAGAATTTGCAGCGGGTCGGTGGTGGCGGTAGCATTGGCATGCGACTTGTTTTGAATGAGCCCGGTTGCCGCCGGGCTTTTTCGCGTCTGGAAGTTCATCCTTGCGCCCTCCCTTCGATCAACAGCCGCCGCAGCCCTTCGGCAACGGGACCGATGGCATCACGGTCAGGCGGTTGCATGGCGAGTTCCGCTTTCATGGCCAGTTCGCCCAGGCGGCGACAGGCGGCGAGTACGTCGCGGTCAATTTCGGTTCGGGTGCGGACACGATGCGCCGGCAAGGGGGTGACGGCATTCATGCTGCAGCCTCCCCGCGGTTGCGCGCTTGATAGCAGACGGGTCGACCTGCATCACTCTCGGCTTGCAGGTAGTCCACCCATGCACGCACATCGGCTGGCCGGGCAAACCGGCGTCGCCCGACAAGGAAGGTTTTGAGGTGGCCCGCGTTGATCGCATGGTAGATCAGGGGCATGGCCTCGCCGGTCATCTCGGCAATCTCGGCCATCGAAAGTTTTAGCTTCTGCATGTTGCTCACCTGTCGCGAAATGTCGCGTTGTTATGGTGAGCAAATGATTGAGTCTCGACCGCGTTATATCTGCACCAACAATGCAGGCGATCCCCGAGCTATTTTTGGGCCTCAACCTTTCGCACAATGTTGCGTGCTTTGCGTGGATCGCTTGGCGCATCTACGCCGGCCGCTCGCAACACCTCTGCAGCAAGCCCGGCGGCAGCCTCCTTTCCCAGCGATGCGTTTCGTTGGAGGTAACTGGCAACGTCGGCAAGAAAATGGTCACGCAATGACTTGCTGGCACCGGGCCTTTCGCTGCGATCGCTCACGATACGCTCAGCCGATGCCAGCAGCGCCCAGGCTATACGCAAGTCATCGCCCAAGCGTTGCGAGAAATCGAAAAATGGCTCCTTCCGGCCCTTCCAACAAGCAAGCTCGACCTCGCAGTCGATACGCGTGGGCAGGTTTGCGAGGCGGTGCCGTACTTGCTCGATGGCGTCCATTGCCTCGCTGGCAAGCCTCAGCTCATCAACCCTTGATGGCATGGCATCGCTCGATTCCTTCATCCCGCGATACCTACCCAAGCGCCTCCCGAGAAATAACAAAACCGCCGGCATGCTGGATTCGTCAACAGAGCCACGCAGCGCGGTCTCGACGCCTTGCGGCAACGATTCATCAACGATGCCGCCGCACCCGTTCGAAGTCGTCACCAACTCTTGCCACGTGCGCTTCGGCAACATTTCCGTGTGTGGACTCTTGATGGTCATACGAACACCGTCTTTTCAAAAATGCCGTGCCAGCCGCAGAATGTGCAGGCCGGCACGGCAAACATGATCAAGCTGCCTTGTCAGCCTTGGCCGTTCCGCAGCACCCGTGATCGTTTTCGCGCACTTCCGCGAGCAGCGTCTCCGCACGAGCACCTAGTTCGACCAGTGCCAGGCCAAGCGCCTCGACGTCCATGGCGTCAAGGCCGTCATACGTAACAGTGTCAATGTCATGCGCGTAGGCCTTTCCGCGAGCATCACGCACCAGCATCCCGGCAATATGATTGCTGGCATAGAGCGCCCGATTAACGCCAGCCAGCCGTCGCCAGACACCTACTGACAGCTGCTCGTCCAACGCCTCCCATTGTTCGTCGTCCACCCATTTGGTGACGGCTTCATTCGCGCCCTCTGGTGCCGTTCCGGTTACAGTTGCAATTGCCATGATTGACCTCCAATCGGTCGGTTGTGGAAGGTCCGTCAGCATGTGGCTCATGCTGGCGGGCCGCTTGAAACTCTATGTGCGCCCCAGAAGCTCCACCGCCGCCGCTTTGTGCTCAGGCGCAAGGTGGGCATATCTCAGGGTCATCTTGATGTCGCCGTGTCCGAGTAATTCCCGGACCGTGTTCAAGTCCACGCCAGCCATGACCAGCTTACTGGCGAAGTCGTGGCGCAGGTCGTGGAACCGGAAGTCTTCCAGGCCAGCCCGCTCCATGAGCCTGCCCCACGACTTGGCCGTGCAGGTCAGGCGGAACAAGCGGCCATCGGGGTGATGCTCGCGCCACTGCTCCAGCACGCGCAGGGCTTCGGTATTCAGCGGCACGTGACGCGCTTTGCCGCTCTTGGCGTAGCCAGCCCGCACCGTCAGCATCTTGCCGGGAATGTCGATATCGTCCCACGTCAACTGGGTGATCTCGCCGCGACGCAGGCCGGTATTCAAGGCAATCAGCGTCATGGGCATGATGTGGTCGGAGTAGCCCTCGACCGCCGGCAGCAGATCCTTGTGGCGTTGTTCGCGCCAATGGTTGAATCGCTCGCGCCTCGCCTTGGCATCTTCCTCACGATCGGCCAGCGCCTCGCGCAGCGCCTTTTCCTCTGCAGGCGATAGGTAGCGGACTCGTTCCTCGATCCCGCGCTTGATGCGCTCGACGCCGGCCAGCGGGTTGACCTCGATCACGCCCCACTTCGTCGCCTGCCCCAGCGCCGCCTTGAGGCGGTCCAGGTCGCGGTTGATGGTGGCAGGTTTGACACCCGCTTTGACGCGCTTGGCCTTGAACTTGTCCCAGACCATCGGGGTGATTGCGGTCATGGGCTTGTCGTACAGATAGCTGAAATGTTTCTCGATCAACGCCGCCGTTTGCTTGCCGGCCTTAGCCGTAGTGGTGATGTGAGGGACGTAGTGGTCGTGAATGAACTCCCCGAAGGTATCGGGCTTGTCCTTGCCGGCGCGATTAGTGGCGGCCTTCGGTGCGCCATACTCGGAGGCTTCGGCCAACATTTTGATGGCCTGCGTACGTGCGGCCTCGACCGTCATCACGGGGAAACGCCCGAGTGTCTTGCGTTTGCCCCTGCCCCACTCGATCACAAAGGACTTGACGCCCGATGGCTGCACGCGCAGCAACAGGCCCTTTATATCGGTGTCGCGCAATTCGTACGGCGTGGTGAAAGGTTTTGAACCTTGGACGCTTTTTTTCGTCAGCCTGACTTTCACGGTAAGTGCCTCAGATAAGTGCACGATAAGTGCAAGAGGAAGTATAACGCGAAATGTGGCGAAATAAGGCGCGCTGTTAGATCAATGACTTATGACGTAACCACCTAAACAGAAAGGGACTTAAAACACGTTCGGGACGTATAAGTCGCAGGTTCAAATCCTGTCTCCCCGACCAACTGATTCAAGCATTCAGACCACCCTCGCGGTGGTCTTTTTGTGCGTGCTGCGCAAGGGACCGCGGACGTTCCGTCCGCATGCGGACAGGATGTCCGCGGTCCATGGTTTGGCCAATGTCATGCCGGCACTCATGGAGTGTGGCCGCGCGCTTACATGGTTTGCGTGGGGCGTTCGGCGTTGAGGAGGCCGCCGAGCATGGCTTCGATCTTGCTGCGGGCGGCGTCGCCGTCGCCGCCGGCGCCGCTGAAATGCACGCCGATGCCTGCGGTGCGGCTGCCGGCGCCGACCGGCGTCACCCAGGCGACCTTGCCGGCCACCGACAGGCGCTCGTTGGACTCGACCAGGGTGACCAGCAGCACGACTTCGTCGCCGAGGGTGTAATGCTGGCGCGTCGGGACGAACAGGCCACCGCCCTTGAGAAAGCCCATGTACGCGTTGTACAGCTCGTGCTTGTCATTGAGCTTCAATGACAGGATGCCTTGTTTTGCGCCGTTGGCCACGCCCCTGCCCCACTTGGAATGTCAGGTGCAAGCTTGCCCCTCCGGCGTCGCGGCGGTCAAGTCGCACCATCCCCAATGATCGAAGATCCAGGGTGACGTGGATCGCAGTTCCAGCCTTGCGAAGACCGGC
>DASSKC010000170.1:0-21249 GCA_035690885.1 Oleiagrimonas sp.
CGTCGTGAATGCCCTTGCGCTTGGGCGCCAGGAACGGTCCCTCCAGATGGATGCCGAGTACGCCCGGCATGCCCTCGGCCATCGCCTCGTCCACGGCGGCAACGGCCTTGCGCATCACTTCGGGGCTGTCGCTGATCAGCGTCGGCAGCATGCCGGTGGTGCCGAAACGGCGGTGCGCGGCAACGATCGCGCGAATACCCTCGACGGTCGGCGTTTCGTTGAGCAACACGCCACCACCGCCGTTGACCTGGCAATCGATGAAACCGGGCAACAGGTAGCTGCCGGCCAGATCATGTCGTTCGGCGGCGCGCACACGCGGATCCGAAGGCAAGGCCAATCCACTGATGCGGCCCTCGTCGACGAGCACGGCAAAACCGGTTTGCAGGCCATGACTGGTGAGGACGCGGGCGTTGACGAGGGCGGTTGTCATGAGTGGTTCCTTGGGTTTTGGCGTTGGCTGCAGAGAATCTCGAATAACCACACCCATGGTAGGAGCGGCGGGAGCCGCGATGGGGCATGCCCGCACGGTTGTTGCCTTGCGGTATCTCCGAATCGCGGCTTCCGCCGCTCCTACACAGTTGTGGCGTCAAACGGTCTCGGTGACCTTGTTGAGGTACGGCGGCACGTCGGGGTTGTGGCCGCGCGACAGGGCCAGCGCATTGACCGCCGGGTAGAAACTTTGCACGGCCAGCAACGGCGCGACCAGCGGATGCGGCGCGACCGTCACCGGTAGCGCATCGGCATGTTCATCGCCGGGAATGGACGTCCATACGCGCGCACCGCGCGCACGGAAATCGCGTACCGTTTCCAGGGTGCCGTCGAGCGTGCCGTCGGCCTGGCCGATGGCCAGCACCGGAAAGTCTTCGCCGACCAGCGCCATCGGCCCGTGCCGCACCTCGGCGGAACTGAACGACTCGGCGTGCAAGCCGCTGGTTTCCTTGAATTTCAACGCCATTTCCTGCGCTGCACCGTAACCGTAGCCACGACCGAGCACGAACAGGTTGTGCGCATCATGCAGCCCCTCGACCAATGGCGACCAGTCTTGTGCCAGCGCGCGGCGCATGGCCTCGGGCGTGTCATGCAACGCGTTGATCAGCGGCGCATGACCGGTCCAGCGCGCCACCAGGTGCACGATGGCGGCCAGCGTCGCCAGGTAGCTTTTGGTCGCCGCGACGCTGGTTTCGGGACCTGCGCGCAATGGGATGACACTGTCGGCAACTTCAGCCAACGGCGAGCCTTCGACATTGACCAATGCCACCACGTGCGCGCCGGCCGCGCGCGCCGCCTCGGCGTTGCGCACCAGATCCGGACTCTTGCCCGATTGCGAGATGACCAGGTACACCGCGCCTTCAAGACGCTGCGCGACGGCGTACACCGATTCCACCGAAGGCGACGCCGAAGCGGTGACGATGCCCAGCTGCGTCTCGATGGCGTACTTGGCAAACGTGGCCGCATGATCGGAGCTGCCGCGCGCGCACGTGACCACGAAACGCGGTTCGCGCTCGCGCAGTGTCGCCACGAGGGTCTCGATCAAGCCGTCGTTGGCCGCCATCTGGCGTTCCAGTACCGCCGGCGCTTCGCTGGCCTCGGCGTGCATGCGGGTTGCTTCCGGAGCCGGCAACGGTGTCGGCGTGGTGGTTGGTGCCTCAGTCATGAATCTTCCTGCTATAGAAAAGGGTCAAATCGGGCGGCCATCAGTCGCTTTGCAACTCGGCCACGAAATCGTAGACATCGCCGCGATACCATGAGCGGGTGAACTCGACCACGCGGCCATCGTCGAGAAAACTGCGTCGTTCCAGCGCCAGGCCGGCGCTGCCGACCGGCACCTTGAGCATGCGTGCCTGCTCGGCGCCGAAGTTGACCGCGCGCAAGCGTTGCAGGCCGCGTACCGGGCGGCAGCCGAGTGCTTCGAGTACGGCATACAGCGAGTCGGTCACGCGCGCGGGGTCGGTCAACACGTCACTGGGAATGCTGCTGCGCTCGATCGCCAGCGGCTCATCGGCGCCATAACGCAGACGATACAGACGCGCCACCTCGGCACCGGGCGACAGGTTCATCGCCATCGCCTCCTCGGGTGTTACTTCGCCGACCTCGCGCTCCAGGAATACCGAGCGCGGATTGAGACCGCGCGCGCGCAAATCCTCGGTAAAGCTGGTCATGCGCGACATCGGCTTGACGATACGCTCGGCCACGAACGTGCCGGCACCATGACGCTGCATCAGCACGCCGTCGGCCACCAGACCGGAAATGGCCTTGCGCACGGTGACGCGCGAGAGTGCCAATTGCTCGGCCAGCTTGCGCTCACTGGGCAAGACCTGGCCCGGCTCGACGACGCCGCGCTCGACACTGCTGCGTATCGCGCGGCGCAGACGCAGATAGGCCGGCGCATGACTGCCAGCAGCCAGACGCTGGAATTCGGCGAGCAAGACGGTTTCCATGGCGCGAATCATGCCAATGAAATACCAATTCGTCAATATTGTGCTAAACAACCGCCATTCATATGCGCAACTCGCATGTAGTGTTGCAAACTGGTGTTGCAATGGTATGCTTTCCGCTCCTCTCGCGGCGAGACGCTACGTGAACAACCCCTTGAAACCCGTGGTCCCGTTCGACATGGTCATCTTCGGTGGTACCGGCGACCTGGCCATGCGCAAATTGCTGCCGGCGTTGTTTCACCGCTTCGCCGACGGGCAGATTCCGACCAGCAGCCGCATCATCGGCGTGGCCCGCACCGACCTGGATCAGGCGGCCTACCGCGACAGCGTGGCCGCGGCGCTCGACCGCGCCATCGGCAAAGACAGCCCGCTGGCCGAACACACCAGCGCGTTTCTTGATCTGGTCGGTTATCTCCGACTGGACGCCACCAACGACGACGGCTGGGATGATTTCGCGCAATTGATGCAAAGCAGCGACGACGAGCGCGTGCGCGTGTTCTATCTGTCGACAAGCCCCGGCATCTTTGTCGATCTGTGCCAGCGCCTGCGCCAGCACGACCTGCACCGCGGCAAGACCCGCGTGGTGATCGAAAAGCCCATCGGCCACGATCTGGCCAGCGCGCAAGCGATCAACGATGCGGTCGGCGCCGTGTTCGACGAACAGCAGATTTATCGCATCGACCATTACCTCGGCAAGGAAACGGTGCAGAACCTGCTGGCGCTGCGCTTTGCCAACGCGCTGTTCGAACCGCTGTGGAACAACGCGCACATCGACCACGTCCAACTCACGGTCGCCGAAACCGTCGGCGTGGAAAAACGCGGCGCCTATTACGACCACGCCGGCGCCCTGCGCGACATGGTGCAGAACCACCTGTTGCAGCTGCTGTGCATGGTCGCCATGGAGCCGCCGACCTCGCTGGCACCGGACGCCGTGCGTGACGAAAAGCTCAAGGTGCTGCGCGCACTCCAGCCCATCGACGGCGACAACGCCGCTCGCCTGACCGTGCGCGGCCAGTACCGTGCCGGCGCTTCACGCGAAGGCGCGGCCCCCGGTTATCTGGAGGATCTCGGCCAGGACAGCTCGAGCACGGAAACCTTCGTCGCGCTGAAGGCCGAGGTCAACAACTGGCGCTGGTCGGGCGTGCCGTTCTACCTGCGCACCGGCAAGCGCATGCCCTCGCGCATGTCGGAAATCGTGGTGCATTTCCGCTCCATCCCGTATTCCATTTTCGCCGAGGGCAGCGGCACCGCACAGCCCAACAAGCTGGTCCTGCGCCTGCAGCCGGACGAAGGCGTCAAACTGTGGCTGATGGCCAAGTACCCCGGCCCCGGCGGCCTGCGCCTGACCTGCGTACCGCTGGACATGAGCTTTGCCGACGCCTTCGGCGTGGCCCAGCCCGATGCCTACGAACGCCTGCTGCTGGACGTGGTGCGCGGCAACCCGACGCTGTTCATGCGTCGCGACGAGGTCGAGGCCGCCTGGAGCTGGATCGACCCCATCCTGGCCGCGTGGCATGCCAGCCGCGAAGGCCCGCACGGCTACACCGCCGGCACCTGGGGGCCGAGCGCGTCGGTCGCCCTGATCGAACGCGACGGCCGTACCTGGCACGACGACGACGGCAATTGAGAGGACATCGCATGCAACTGCAATGGCACACCCACGACGACGACAACAGCCTCGCCGAAGCCCTGGCCGATACGGTCGCAAGCGACCTCGGCCAGGCTATCGACGCGCGCGGACAGGCACTGATGGCCGTCTCCGGCGGCAATACCCCGCGACGCTTCATGGAGGCACTGTCGCGGCGCGAACTTGACTGGGCCAAGGTAACGATCACCCTGGTCGACGAACGCTGGGTGCCACCGCAGCATCCACGCTCCAACGCGCGCCTGGTCGACCAGCACCTGCTGCGTGGCAAGGCCGCACCGGCCCGCTTCGTGCCCTTGTATGTGGACGCCCCCACGCCCGAGAGCGCACTGCCCCAAGTGGCCGCCCACATCGACGCGTTGCCGCTGCCGCTGGACGTGGCCCTGCTGGGCATGGGCACCGATGGCCACACGGCGTCGTTTTTTCCCGGCGGCGACCACCTCGCCGAAGCCATCGACCCCGAAGGCTCGGCCAGCGTCCTGCCGATGCGCGCCCCGGATGCCGGCGAGCCACGCATCACTCTGACCCTGCCGCTGCTGGTTGCCGCGCCGAAGCTGTACCTGCAAATCGCCGGCGCCAAGAAACGCCACGTGCTGGAAGAAGCCGCCAACGGCGCCGACTACCCCGTGCGCGCCGTCCTCCAGACCACGCCGCAACTGGACGTGTTCTGGTGCGAATGAACCCGCGTCCACGCACACCACCTCATCGACACAGACCATTGCCATGACCACCTTGCATCCCGTCATCGCCGAAACCACCGAACGCATCATCGAGCGCAGCCGTGACACGCGCCGCGCCTATCTGGCGCGCATCGACGAGGCGCGCGCCGCCGGTCCACGCCGCCAGTTCGCCGGCTGCAGCAACCAAGCCCACGGCTTTGCCGCCAGCCCCCGCGACGACAAGGGCGCGCTGCGTTCGGGTGCCAAACCCAACATCGGCATCATCAGTGCCTACAACGACATGTTGTCGGCGCATCAACCGTACGAGCCGTATCCGGAAGCGATCCGCCGCATGGCGCGTGCCGCCGGCGCGACCGCGCAAATGGCCGGCGGCGTACCGGCCATGTGCGACGGCGTCACCCAGGGTCGCGCCGGCATGGAGCTGAGCCTGTTTTCACGCGAAGTCATTGCCATGGCGGCCGCCGTCGGCTTGTCGCACGACATGTTCGACGCCGCGCTGTTTCTCGGCATCTGCGACAAGATCGTGCCGGGCCTGTTGACCGCCGCGCTCAGCTTCGGCCACCTGCCGATCATTTTCGTGCCCGCCGGCCCCATGCCCAGCGGCCTGCCCAACCAGGACAAGGCCGCCGTCCGCCGCCGCTTTGCCGCCGGCGAGGTCGGCGAGGACGCGCTGATGGACGCCGAGGCGCAGTCCTATCACACCTCCGGCACCTGCACCTTCTACGGCACCGCCAACTCCAACCAGATGCTGATGGAGATCATGGGCCTGCACCTGCCGGGCGCGAGCTTCATCAACCCCGGCACGCCGCTGCGCGAAGCCCTGACCCGCGCCGCGGTCGAGCGCGCCGCCGCCATCACCGCGCTGGGCGATGAGTACACGCCGGTCGGACGCATGATGGACGAGCGCAACTTCGTCAACGGCATCATCGGCCTGAACGCCACCGGCGGCTCCACCAACCACCTGCTGCACCTGACCGCCGCGGCGGCGACAGCGGGCATCCAGTTGACGCTCGAAGACTACGACGCGCTCTCGCGCGTGGTTCCGCTGATGGCACGCGTCTATCCCAACGGCTATGCCGACGTGAACCACTTCCACAAGGCCGGCGGCATGCCGTTCCTGATCGGCAGCCTGATCGACGCCGGCTTGCTGCATGCCGACGCGCATACGGTGTGGGGCAGGGACATGCACGCCTACCGCAACACGCCGTCGCTGGATGACGACGGCAAGTTGGCCTGGACGCCCGCCACGCAAAGCGGCAACGAACACATCCTGCGCCCGGCCACCGACCCGTTCCGTGCCGACGGCGGACTGCGCGTGTTGTCCGGCAACCTCGGCCGTGCCGTCATCAAGGTGTCCGCCGTGGCCGACGAGCACCAATGCGTCGAGGCGCCCGCGATGATCTTCGACGACCAGCTGCAAGTGCGCGAAGCGTTCGAGCGCGGCGAGCTGGATCGAGACTGCGTGGTCGTGGTGCGCTTCCAGGGCCCGCGCGCCATCGGCATGCCGGAGTTGCACAAGCTGACCCCGACGTTGTCACTGCTGCTCGAACGCGGTCACCGCGTCGCCCTGGTCACCGACGGACGCATGTCCGGCGCATCCGGCAAAGTCCCTGCCGCCATCCACGTGGCGCCCGAAGCCGCCGGCGGCGGACCGATTTCGCGGCTGCGCGACGGCGACGTGGTGCGCCTGGATGCGGTCAACGGCAGCCTGACCGCGCTGGTCGACGAAGCGGAATGGACAGCACGCGAACCGGCCACCTGTGACCTCTCGGCCCACCAGGCAGGCACCGGCCGCGAGCTGTTCACGCTGTTCCGGCAGGCCGCGTCCGGCGCCGATACCGGGGCCAGCGTGTTCGGGCACGGGCACTGATCACGGCATCCTCACGCACACACCTCAACCCATCACCTGCACGCCCACTAGCGGAAACACCATGACGTCCCAAGCCACCCGGCAAGCCACGCTCGAATCCACCCTGCAACTGGCACCGGTGGTGCCGGTCGTCGTCATCCACGAGCTTGCGCATGCCGTGCCGCTGGCCCGCGCGCTGGTCGACGGCGGCACGCCAGCCATCGAAGTGACGCTGCGCACGCCGGTCGCCCTGGATGCCATCCGCGCCATCGCGGCCGAAGTCGAAGGCGCACATGTGGGCGCCGGCACCGTGCTCACGCCGCGCGACCTCGACGCGGCGTCGCAGGCCGGTGCCGGCTTTGCCGTGTCGCCAGGTGCGACCCCCGCACTGCTGGATGCGGCCGACAGCAGTGATACGCCGTTGCTGCCGGGCGCGGCCACGGCCAGCGAAGTCATGGCCCTGCTCGAACGCGGCTACACGCTGCAAAAGTGCTTCCCCGCCGCCGCGTTGGGCGGCATCGATATGCTGCGTTCGTGGGCCGGTCCATTGCCGGCGGCACGTTTTTGCCCGACCGGCGGCATCCGCGTATCCAATGCCGGCGACTATCTCGCCCTGCCCAACGTGGTGTGCGTCGGCGGCTCCTGGCTGGCCCCGCGCGACGTGGTCGCGGCCGGCGACTGGGATGCCATCCGCGCTCTGGCCAAAGCCGCCGCGTCGATATCGAAGTAATCGTCACGCACACCGCCAATCGCGGCGTCGCGATGTCCTGACAGGACAAATCCCGCGCACGCAAGCCATACGCGCACGCATTTTCCAGTCCATCCGCCACGATACCCGGAAAACCGGCATCTTTACCGCATATTGCAGATCAATCGCTGCTGCCCGGCCTGCAGCGGCAAGCCCGTGGCTCAGCTGATTGAACAGGCTTCGCACGGGCACGGTCCGACATTTTCCGACTCAATTTGACATCGTTGTCATTTCATGATGAGGTAAGGCCTGCGCGTGTGGCAGTGGCATGCCGCCGCTTGGACCCTCAGGAGAGATCGTTGAGTCAGACGGCAGAACCATGGCCCGGGCATTCCGTACCCGGTCCGGATGACACCCCGTTCCTCGCCGCCGACATCGGCGGCACGCACGCGCGTTTTGGCCTGGTGCGCTGCGCGTCACCGGATGACGGCATCACGATCCTCGCGTACGACAAGTACACCTGTGCCGAACACGCCAGCCTGCAAACCATCATGCAGGACTTCCTCGACCGCCACGCCGGAGCCGACATCCGCCAAGGCGTGCTCGCCTGCGCGGGCTACGAGCTTGACGGCGTCGTCATCAACGACAACCTGCCCTGGCGCGTGTCACTGGATGAATTGCGCCGCCACTTCAAGCTCGCCGATCTCGCGCTGATCAACGACTTCGAGGCACTGGCCTATGCCACCCGCCACGTGCGACCGGGCGCCACCATGGCCCTGGCCGAGCCGGACGACGCCACCGGTGAAGGCGCCCAGGTCCTGGTTGGACCGGGCACCGGCCTGGGTTCGGCGGTGCTGTTCTCCGGCGGCCCCAAGCCCCACGTGATGGCTACCGAGGCCGGCCAGATCGCGCTGGCACCCGGCACCGCGTACGAGCTGGAAATCTTCGCGGCGATGGCGAAGACGCGCAAATACGTGTCCTGCGAGGACACCTTGTCGGGGCGCGGGCTGATCAATCTCTACCAGACCATTTGCTCGCTTGATGGTGCCACGCCCAGCCTCGACAAGCCGCAGGCGATCACCACCGCAGCACTGGCCGGCGACAACGACCAGGCGGTGCGCAGCGTGAACGTGTTCTGCGCCCTGCTGGGCAGCTACGCCGGAGATCTGGCCCTGCTGTACGGCGCCAGCGGCGGCATCTGGCTGGCCGGCGGCATTTTGCCCCATATCCATGAGGCACTCGCGCGCAGCGATTTCATGGCGCGGTTCGTCAACAAGGGCAGCATGCGCCCCTTCCTGCAAAGGGTTCCGGTGCGCTTGCTCGACCACGGCAAATTCGGCGTGATCGGCGCTGCCGACTGGTACAAGCGCACGGCTGACGCCGGCGTCAACGCATCGTCATTGGATAGCGGCAATGGCCACGGAGGGTGACGGGTACACGTTCCCGACTCCTTTGGTTCATGACTGAGGTGAAGGATGCGCAAACACTCTTTGCACCACACGCCACTGGCGATGATCGGCGCCACGTTGATGATGATCGCACCACTGGCCATGGCACACGGCCAGGACCAGGCCGCGATTGGCACCGCGGACGTGGTTCTCGCCGAACCAGCCGTGCCGCGTCCCGATACCAAACCCTGCGTCGTGCAGCTGTTCCAGAACGAAAGCTTCGGCGCCGACGGCGGCAACAAGCGGATGGATTCGCTCCCGCACAAATTCACCTACACACCGCCGGAACAATGCCAAGGCAAGTGGTCGAAGGTGGTGCTTGAAGCGGATTTCTCGGTCGACCCCGGCTCGCAGTACGACCGCACCGCATCGATCTGGCTGGACGGTGTGAACCTCTATTTCGGTACCACCCAGGAGCCGGTCAAGGACTATGGTCCGGACTGGCACATCGAGCGCGACCTGACCGATTATGCCGCGCTGTTGCGCAAGTCCGGCAAGGGTGCGGGCCGGATCAACAACTGGGTCGATCCGCACCACGTCAGCAAGATCCATCTGGATGCCAAGCTGCTGTTCTACCCGGCCAACGCGCAGTTCCCGGCGCCGCGCACCGCCGACAAGGTGGTGGCGCTGAGCAAGAAAAACGCGCCGGCCAAACTGCAAACCGGCACACAGACCCTGTCGCGCACGATCACGTTCCCGCGCGACATCACCCGCCTGTACGTCGACGTGATCGCGCAAAGCCAGTTCCACGACGAGTACTGGTTCACGTGCATGCCGAAAGAGTACGTCAAGCGCACCATGTCGTTTGCCATTCCGCGCGGCTACCTCGGCGCACCGCAGATCCCCGAGGCCTGTGCCGGCGGCAGCTTCCGTGAAGCGGCGGTCAGCATCGACGGCACCCCGGCCGGCCTGGCACCGATCTTTCCGTGGATCTATACCGGTGGCCTGGACCGCTTGTTGTGGCGCCCGTCCGCCAGTGTGCAGACGCTCAGTTTTCTGCCCTACCGTGTCGACCTGACGCCGTTTGCCGGCCAGCTCGCCGACGGCCAGCCGCACAAGGTGTCGGTACGGGTCATCGGTGCCAATCAATACTTTTCGGTGGCCGCCGCGCTGCTCGTCTATCGCGATCCGGACGGCACCCGAACCCGTGGCGCCGTCACCGTCAACACGCTGGCCGACATGGACCTGACCCCGACCGTGACCTCCACGCTCGGTGACGACCGCACCGACCTCGACGGCCAGTTGCTGACCCGCGCCAACCAGGGTTACACGATTGCCGGCTACGTCGAATCCTCGGCCGGGCGCATCGACACGCGCGTGACCCAGCACATCACCTTTGCCAACACGCAACGCTTCAAGACCATCGACGCCGACACCCACCAGCAAACCACGAACCTGACCACGCATGCCGTGAGCGTGACCGAGCAAAGCGGCGCCGAAGGCCACGACCGCACCTCGCGCAACGCCTACGATTTCACCCTGCGCTCGAACCGGCGCCTGCATGACGACGCTGACGGTACCCACTCCAAGGCCATGCGCGTCGATCAGGGTTTCCACAAGCACTTCATGTATCGCGTCGGTGACCAGGCGCCGTACTGGGGCAACATCGCCAACACGTTCACCTCGTCCAACAAGATGAGCTATCGGCGCACCGCCGATTCGTGGACGTCCACCAATCATGGCCAGCATGGCCAGCAACGCTTCAGCTACAACGACTCGTTGCACGGATGTTACTTCGCCGAGGTGGACTCCGACGACGGCATGGTCACCAATGTGGACCGGGTCCCCAGCTGCGGCCGCCAGCCGATGCCGTGGTTCGCGCGTCCACTCGGTTCGCCGGCCAGCTTCGGCTGGCGTGGAACCGTCGCGCACTGACAGCCCTGTTTCAACGTGACTGCAGGACGCGGTCGCGAGCAACCTGCAAGGAGGCATTTGGCACCCGGGGCCCGTCTCCCCTCCAGGCCCCGGGACGCCTTTGAACACGAGATCGCTGCGACGTCAGCTGCGCAACCGCCAACCAAAGCGAAAAGGTTCATGGCAACTCAAGCAACTACGCAACGCGTCGGTGTGGTCGGCGCCGGCCTGATCGGCAGCGACCGGCTGCGCGTGTGGCAGGACCTGGGTGCACCCATCGCCGGCGCCTGGACCCGCGGTCGCGCATCCAGTCGCAAGGCCATTGTCGAGCGCGGCTGCACCGTGTTCGACACCATTCCCGACTTGCTTGCGCAGGCCGACATCGCCGACATCTGCCTGCCCACTTACCTGCACCGATCAGCGGTGGCAATGGCGGCGCAGGCAAACTGCCACATCGTCTGCGAGAAACCGCTGGCGATCCGGGCCGATGACGTCGAGGCGATGTTCCAGTGCTGCGACGACGCCGATGTCCGACTGTTCGTCGCCATGGTCGTGCGGTTTTTTCCGGCCTATCGCCACGTCTGGCGGATCGCGCGCGAGGGCAGACTCGGACCGGTCCGCGAGATCCGCCTCAAGCGCGTGGGCTCACCGCCGCCGCCTCTGGGCAGCTGGTTTCTCGACGACGAGTGCTCGGGCGGCATGTTGACCGACCTGCTGATCCACGACGTCGACTACGCCACCTGGCTGGCCGGCGATGTCGGCAGCGTCCACGCGCGCACGGCCGGCAACGGCCAGCACCAATATGCCCACATCACGCTGGAACATCTCGACGGCGCGGTCAGCCGCATCGAGGGCGGCTGGGTCGATGACGCGCCGAATCTGCAAACGGGCGGCAGCGTGCGCTGTGCGGACGGCGACATCCCGATTGCGTTGACCAGCCAGTACACCGCCATGGACGACCCCTACGTCCGCCAGCTGCGCCATTTCCGCGACGCGCTCGCCGATGACCAACCGTTTCTGGTGTCGGCCGACGAGGCCTTGCATGTCGCGCGGATTCTCGATGCGGCACGTGAATCTGCGCGTCGCCGCAAACCCGTGACGCTTGCGACAACCGCCGAAAGCGCTCGCGACATACCCATGTAAAATGGCGCCATGGGCGTTGCGTCACGCACGCCGGACCACGCGCCAAAGGAGGCCACATGGCGGTCACCATGAAGAACGTCGCAGCGCGCGCCGGCGTATCGTTGAAAACCGTGTCGCGCGTCATCAATCAGGAAGCCTCGGTACAACAGGCCACGCGCGACAAGGTGCTGCGCGTGGTCGACGAACTGGGCTACCTGCCGGATCTGTCCGCGCGCAGCCTGCGCAGCGCGCGCGCCTACGCCATCGGCCTTGTCTACGACAATCCGAACCCGTACTACATCATCGAGCTGCAGAAAGGCACTCTGTCTGCCTGTCGCGAAATGGGTTACGGCCTGCAGATTCACCCGTGCGACACTCGCGTTCCGCAATTGACGCAGGAGCTGGTCAACCTGTCGCAGCGCTCGCGCCTGGCCGGCGTGGTGCTGGCGCCGCCGATGTCCGAAAACCTCGCGCGCATCCGCAAGCTCAGCGAGGCGGGCGTCAACCTGGTCCGCATCCTGTCGGCCTCGACCGATCCGGATGACGGCTGGCCGTGCGTCTACGTCAACGACCGCCGCGCGGCCTACAACATCACCGAACACCTGATCCAGCTGGGGCACACGCGCATCGGCTTCCTGTGGGGCGACAAGGAGTTCGGCTCCAGCGTCGAGCGCCACAAGGGCTACATCGATGCACTGACCGACTACGACATTCCGCGCGACAAGAAGCTCATCGTCGAAGGCGAGTATTCGTTCGACAATGGCTTTCGCGGCGCGCGCCGCTTGCTGTCGCTGAAACAACGGCCGACCGCCATCTTCGGCTCCAATGACGAAATCGCGGCCGGCGTGCTTGCCGCCGCGCGGGCCGCCGGCATGAATGTGCCCTACGACCTGTCCATTGCCGGCTTCGAAGACAGCCCGTTCTCCAAGCAATCATGGCCGGCATTGACCACGGCGCGCCAGGCCACCAGCGACATCGCGCGTCACGCGACGCGCCTGTTGATTTCGCAGCTGGGCGACAACAGTGACAAGCTCGCGGTGCATGACGAGCGCTTCACGCCGGAGCTCGTCGTACGCGGATCCACCGCACCGCCGCGGCCGGAGTAAATCCGAACCGCGCGGTGCGATGCGATCAACTGCGCACGGGCGTCACCCGTTCTTCGCTTCACGCCATCCGAAGCTGTCCGGCGAACCATCCGGATGCACGAACCACTTCACGCCACCTGGCTTGTTGCAACCGAGCCCGTTCGACACGTGCGTGACCTGGCCTTCGCGCGCCTGCACGCCGGCGGTATGGCAGCTGCCGAGCGAATCGGTGAAGCTGTAGTGCTGAGCGCTGCTCTGGTCGTGGAACTTGACCGTCGCGCTGCGTTGCTCGGGGTCGTAGGTGACCCGATCGGCGACCGCGATCGTGTTGCGCATGTGGCTTTCGTAGAACGGCAGCTTGCCCTGGTCCTGGAAGATGTCGGTGGCAAACGTCGCACGGGTCTGGGTCGAGCGGTCACGCTGCCCGTCCTTGCGCGGATGGCCCAGCGTGTGGATGCGCAGCGCATAGCTCAGCTTCTTGCGCAGCTCGCGTTGCGCCGCACCGGTGCTGGTGCTGACGTTGTCCGCGCCCGCACTCAGCTTGATGTTGCGCGCCGGACTGTCGCCACTGCCGTACTGCTGGGTGTTGGCGAACGTGATCCGGGCCTCGACGGTGTTGTCCACGCGCCCCGCGGAGGTGTTGACGAAACCCTGGATGACGTAATGCTGGCGCGCACGCGTGGTCACGTCGCCCTGCACGCGATCACCGTTCCAACTTAGCGAGCTGTTCACCACCGGCTTCAGCGATGCGTCCTGCAAGGTGTTCTTCACCATGCCACCGCCGGTGTGCTCGGCACTCGGGTCCTGGTACACGAGCAGGCTGGCCGCGAGCGAAAAGTAGTCGTGGGCATTGAGCACCTGCACCGACACCGTGTGTTTGGCGCCATCGCTCAGCACGCCCGCAAAAGGCGACAAGTCGACACGGTAAGGCATGAAGTTGAGCGCCTGCACCGAAGGCGTCGGTCGCCACATGAAATGGTCGATGCCACCGGTGAACACCCACGGCGAAATCGGTGCCAGGCCGGCGCGTTTGCCGTCGATGCGCACCACCGCCTCGCGGTAACTGCCGTTGCCGCAGGCGCGGAATTTCTTCGGCGAGGCCGCGTCAAGCTGTTGGATGATCTTGTCGCCCAGGCAGAAATAGTAGAACTCGTCGGAGTGCTGCGGTTGCGCGATCAAGTCCATGTACACGCGCGTGGTGTTGCGCGGAAACGTGACGCTTGCCGACAGCTTGTCATCGGGCTTTTGCAGGTTCGCCGGCGCCGTGTCCGGGCTGTTGACGGCAATGATGGCGTCGGGGACGGCGGGCGCCGGATGCGTCTTGTCGGCCGGATAGAACAGCAGTTTGGCGCTGGCATAAAGCATCGCGCCGCGGGTCTCGTCGAGCCAATTGTTGATCCATACCTTGCCGGAGCCCGCCTTGCTCAGCAGGGCGCTGTAGTCGGTCAGGTCACGCTGCACTTCCCAGCTCGGTGCCACGGTCGGCAGGTCGCCACGCCCTGGCGACGGCTCCTGCGTGGTGCCGAAATACAGGTTGACGCCGTTCAGCCAGATCTGCGCGGTGCGATCGTACTGGCGGCCGGCATCGACATGGAATTTGGCCTCCAGCACGACCTTGGCCCAGGGCCCCTTGCAGTCGGCGGGCGGCTGGTACTTGAAGCGATGCGGCTTGGCATCCATGCGTGAATCGGTGCCTTTTTCGCCGAACTCCTGGCGCGGAATCAGTTCCACCACGCACGGCTTCGTATCCGGTCGCGGCACTGCCGGATCGGCGAGGGTCACATCGCGCGAACCGATGACCGACGAGGCCGTGGAATCGGATGTCGTTGCCTGATTGCCCGAGGTCGCCGCCGCGCCGGGCGACGTGGCCGGGTCCGCCGCGCTCGAACATGACGCGCACAGCACCAGCGTGGCGCCCGTGGTGGCGAGCAGGCCCGTCAATCTGGATGTCTTCAACTTCATGGATCTTCCCCGATGAGTGAAAGGCACGCGCCTGCGCAGGTCAGACTTCGTGGCTCGGTGAGGCTGCGCGGAGAACGGACCCGGCGGCGTTGGTACTGGGAGAGGGAGTCACCCGGCCCGCCCGCGCAAGAGGTTGCCGGCAGCCCCTGGCCGCCGGCGATGAACAGGTTGTGCAGCTCAGAAATTGGCCCGCACGCCCAGCATGTAACGACGGTCGAAGTGGATGGTATGTGCCACCTGCTCCGGCCACGTCAGGTAATAGCGCTCGTGTTCGCCCGTGATGTTCGTGCCCTGCAGGAACAGCTGGACGTGCTTGTTGATCTTGTAGCTGAACGAGGCATCTACGTACATGGTCGGCGCCTGGTACAGCTCCAACCCTTCGATGCCACTGAAGTTCTCGGACACGGCACGCCGCGAACGGTAGTTTTCCGCGATGCGGAACTGGAACCGGTCATCCTGATACCACAGCACCAGATTGGCGGTTTTTTCCGAATTCTGCTGGAACGGAATCGTGTTGCCGGCCAGATCCACCTCGCCACTGTCGCTTGGCGAATACGTGAAGTTGGCCTCGATGCCGGTATGCGACAACAGACCCGGCAGGAAGGTGAAGGCCTGCTTGTAGTCGAACTCGGCGCCGTGCAGCGAACGGCCCTTGCCCTGGATCGGACCGATCACCGGCACGCAGCGCCCACTGACCGTGCCATCGAGATCCGGCAAGGTGCAGTTGAGCACGCTGCCGTTCTTGATGAAGCTTTCCACGTTGATATAGAACGCGGCCAGACTGACGATGCTGCCGGGGCTGAAGTAGTACTCCAGCGACGCGCCGTAGTTGGTCGAGCGCCACGGATCGAGCATCGGATTGCCGTCGGACGATGCACTGGTGACGACAAACCGGGTCGAGGTCGGGTCGGAGGTGTCGATGTCGTAGCCGATCGACAGGCCGCCGCCCCAACGATTGAGGTTCAGCGGCTGCATGTTCTTGGACGCGGCCAGGCGCAGTGCCAGCTTCGGTGTCAGATTGAACTGCAGGTTCAACGCCGGCAACACGTCGGTCCACTCGCGCTCGGTCACCTGCAGGCCGATGTCCGGTGCGGCCACGCCATACGGCGGACGCTGGCCCGAACGATGCTGCACGTCATGCAGATTGGTGCGGATGACCTTCACGCCGAGATTGCCGCTCCAGGGCACACTGCCGATCATGCCGAAAAAGTCGGCCTGGATGTAGGCCGTGGTCGACTTCAGGGTCAGCGCCCAGGTGCCACCGGGGATCGGGTTGCGCTTCTCGCCCGGATACAGCGCTTCCTGGAACGCACGCGGGTTCTGCATCACGGTCGGATCAAGATTGAAGATGCTGATGCCATGCACGTTGCCCAGTTCGTTGTACTTGACGAAATGGTCCTTGAGCAGTGCCGGCAATTCGCTCGGGCTTTGCGCCGACAGCATGCCCCCGCGGAAGTATCCCTGCGCGTTGCCGGCCGTGCAGTTGCCGGGCACGCCGGCGCCATTCATGACCACGTCGGCCGCCTTCCAGCGGATGTAGCAACCATTCGGGTCGCTGGCACCCATGCCCGCGTACACCGGCGCTATCAGATGGAAGTTGGTGTTGGACGCGGTACGGATGGAATTGCGCACACCGAAATCGAGTTTGAAATCGTCGAGGAACGACACGCTGCCGAAATCGTAATGGCCGTCGGCGCGGAACACGGTCATGCCGGTCTTGCGCGTGTAGTTGTTGTCGCTGGAGATGGACTTGAGCGCGTAGTTGTCCGGGTCGTTGAGGAAATCCTGGATGCCCGGCGGCAGGGTCACGCTCATGTCGGTGCCGCGCATGTCGTACACGATCGGCACGCTGTTGGGCGCCAGACCGTTGGGGTTGAACACGCGGTTGCCGCCCAGCGCATCCGGATAGATATAGGTTCCCGGCGGCGCGGCATTGTACGGATCGTTCGGCCACTGGGTGCCGTCGGACAACGAGAACTGGACGTAGCTCTCGACCAGGCGCTTGCTGGCGGCGCCGCGCAAACCACGCACGCTGCCGGTGAACGGGCCACCGTTGTCGTAGTTCAGCTGCAGATTGAAGTTGCGCGACACCGAATGCGAGAACGTGTTCCGGGCCAGCGTCTCGATATCGCCGGGCCATTTGCGGTACACCGTCGTGGTGTAGAAATCCTGCTTGCTGTTCTTGTTGAAACCCTGGCTCGGCGTCACCTGGCGACCGGTGTCGTTAAACACCACCGGCACGAACTCCGAGCCGCGATACGACGCCGAGAACAGCTCGAACATGTTGTCGTAGTTGTAGTTCTCCATGCGCGTGAAGAAGCCGTCGGCCGTGGCCGTGAAACCGGAGCCAAGATCGAACTGCAACGAGGCGTTGATGCCCAGGCGCTTGCGTCGTTGGGTCGACTGGTTGCCGTACGCCGCTTCGCTGCCGTAGAACGCATCGTCGGCGTCGCCATCGCCGTTGACATCGACATTGCCGCCGCCCAGCTGATGGATCGCCGAAGGAATCGGCCGGCCGCCGAACGCGCCGAGGAAGCCATGCGATTCCAGCGCGCTGTCGGCGTTCTCGCCAAAGATGTTGCCGCCCTGCGCATCGTTGCCGCTGCCGATGTTGCCATGGGTCACATCCGAATAGGCCACCGACAGCAACGCGCCCCATCGCCCGCCGTCGTTGAAGCTGGCCAGGGCGCTGACCTGGGGCTCGTACTTGTCGGTGATCGAACCGTGGGTTTCGCTGACCGTGCCGGCGAAAGTCCAGCCCGTGTCCATGTCCCAGGGTCGGCGCGTACGCAGATTGATGGTGCCGGTAATGCCGCCGACCAGTTGACTGGCGGTCGCCGACTTCTTCACGTCCGCGCCCGAGAACAACTCGGCCGGGACCGTGGTGAAGTTCGGCTGCTGGGACACGATCTGCCCGGCGGTGATGAAAGCCTCGCCATTCAGCGTCGTGCCCACCTGCGGCAAGCCGCGCACGCTGACGGTGCTGCCTTCGCCGGCATTGCGGCTGATCTGCACGCCGGTGATGCGCGAGAGCGAATCGGTGATGGTGACATCCGGCAACTGGCCGATGTTTTCGGCGGTGATGGAATCCTGGATGTTCGGCGCGAGCCGCTTGATCTGGATCGATCGGCGTTGCGATGCACGCACGCCGTGGACCACGACGGCGCCGAGTTCGGCCGCCGATTGCTGCTGATCCCCGGTCTGGGACGAAGGTGCCTGCTGCGGCGTGGCGCTTTGCAGTACTCCGACGTCGGGCTGGCTGTCGGCGCCGTTGGCTCCATGCGCCACCGCCGTCATCGCACAGCTCAAGGAGAGACTGGCGGCAATGGCCGCAACGAGTGGCCTGAAGCAGAACTTGTTGGTCGTCATGATGACTTTCCCCGCGAAAGCTGACATGCCGGTTCCCTGATGCCCTTGTCCAGAAAACCGACGGATGAGTGAAACCCCTTGGTTTGAATCGAATCGCCATCCGGCAAACCGGCTTGCTCCGTGTGCCGTTCCCTGGGCATCGGTCACCGTCACTCTTCCTGCTGGCATGGCATCCGCTCATGCACATCGACACCGACACGACGCCCCGCTTCGTCGCACCCGGGGCAGGTCGTCGCCACGCATGGCACCGGCGTCCTCGCCCCGTATGTCTTGACCTATAGGTATCAATTGATGACAACGATGTCAAGCACTGTATTTATTACATGACAACAAGTTGCAAACGCAACAAATGCGCGGTCAATGACATTTTTCGCTCATGATGTCTTGCGGACATCCCAAGCTGTCCGCACGCAGCGACCGATGCCGCACGTCAGGCCCGACGGCGACGGAAACACAAATCAAGATGCCTTGATCAACAGTGTGCAGACGTGGACGCAACCGGCGTCGTCAAGGAACACCCGCTGGCGAACACAAGCCGCGCTCAGACAGCCATCACGGGCACGGCAAGACGCTGGTCAATTGATGTGGGACGGGCCATGCGACGGGTCTTCGCCCATCAACCGCGCGCTCACGCGTCGGTGACAGGCGGCAGGCCGGTATCATCCACCGACGTTCTTGCGCCACCGGTTCCGGTACGCATGAGCGGTGGCGCCGTGGAGCTGCGCACCACCAGCTCGGGCCGGAAACCGCGATTGCCGATCGGCTCCTGGCGGTTGCGCCCCATCTGCGCAATCAGCAACCTCGTCGCGTGCTCGACCATGTCCTGGGTGGCCTGCCGCGCGGTCGTCAACGACGGCCACGACTGCTGCGAGAACGGGCTGTCCTCGAAGCCGGCAATGGACAAATCGTGCGGCACTTCCATGCGCAACGAGCGTGCCGCATTCAATGCGCCGGCGGCGATTTCGTCGTTCGACCCGAAGATGGCCGTGGGACGTTCGGCAAGCGCGAGCAGCTTGCGCGCCCCGCGAAAACCGTCGTCGAACGAATAATCGCCCTCCACGATCAGGGCGTCGTCGCGCTTGAGACCATACTCGCGCAACGCATCGACATAGCCATTGAAACGCTCGGTACTGGCCCGGTGTTCGCGACCACCCCACAGAAAACCGATGCGCTGGTGTCCCAGGCGGATCAGGTGCTCGATGATGTCGTAGGTGGCGCCACGATCGTTCACGTAGACGCAGGGGCAACCATCTTCCGGATCGTTGGTGGCCGAAATGATGCGCACGACCTGCACATCGTGCCCGCGCAACCTCGCGATCAAATCGGCCTCGTCGGACAACGGCTCGCCCAGCACCAGCCCGGCCAGACGCGAGCGTCGCACCAGGTCGATGAGGTTGTCGTACAGGCCCGGGGATGCGGAGTCGCAAGGGTGGATCTGCAGCCCGTAACCGGTTTCACGACAAGCCGCCAACGCGCCGTTCTGCGCACTGATGATGTAATGCGAGTTGGGATTGTCATACACCAGACCGATGGCATGCGGTCGCGCGCTGCGCAAGTTGCGCGCCGACAAATCCGGCGTGTAATGCAACTCGTCGATCGCCTTCTGCACCTTGTCCCGAGTCGACGGCCGCACCGAAGGTTCGTGGTTGACCACGCGCGACACGGTCTGCAATGACACCCCGGCGCGTTTCGCGACATCCCTGATTGTGGCTATTCGCATACCGGTATTCCGACGGATCCAATCAGAGCGGCCATGGGAACGATCAATCGATCGCCTCGATCACGTTGCCGCGTCGCACCACTCATGACAAGCATTGATGCCGGACCGGAGCACCATCGACGGATTGTCGTCGTGAGGGGCCCGTGCCCGCGCGGCGACCTTGGGCCCATCATAGCGGCGGCAAGCGGCAAGGTCCAAAGCCGCGCCCCGAGCCCCGGCACGACCCGGCAACGAAGCGACAAACCACGTGCAACGGCTGTCCGGCGCACCAGGCAGCGTGAGCAACGTTAACAAACCAGCGGCGCGCAGCGCGCCTGGTCGGCCGATATGCGTGCCGCACCAGCCCGTTGAAGGCGCGGATCCATCAGTCCATCGCGTCGCACGCTCGGCCGGACGCACGCAGCGCCTTTCGAAAGCAGCACTTGTGAACGTTCTCATGCTGTGCTAACAATGTGCCCATTCCACGC
The DNA here is from genome assembly GCA_035690885.1 of Oleiagrimonas sp. GTDB lineage: Bacteria > Pseudomonadota > Gammaproteobacteria > Xanthomonadales > Rhodanobacteraceae > Oleiagrimonas. Next base: position 20,325 of record DASSKC010000170.1, read on the forward strand.
ATATTTATCCGACGCTCATCATGGCTGACGGGAGGGGCATAGTGAGTTCAACGGCAGGGCAGCCCGCCACGCCGCCGGGACACGACCTGGCAGGCGCACCGTTTCTTGCCGCCGATATCGGCGGCACCCACGCACGTGTAGGCCTCGTCCACAGCCAATCCGGAGGTGGCCAGGTCGCGGTGCTGGCCTATCACAAGTACCGCTGTGCCGAGCACGCCGGCCTGGAAGCCATCCTGCGTGACTTCCTCGACCGCCACGCGCAAGGCCCGGTTCGCCACGGCGCCCTGGCCTGCGCCGGTTACGCCATTGACGGGATCGTTATCAACGACAACCTCCCGTGGAAAGTCGCCATCGACCAAGTGCGTGACCGGCTGAACTTGGCCGACCTCGCCCTGATCAACGATTTCGAGGCCGTGGCCTACGCCACGCAGTACCTCGATCCGGCTTCGACCATGCCGCTGACCCGGCCCGGGAATGCCACGCCGGTCGGTCCGCAAGTGGTCGTCGGCCCCGGCACCGGTCTGGGCTCGGCCGTCTTGCTGCCGGGCGCGCACGGACCCACGGTACTGGCCACCGAGGCCGGACAGATCTCGCTGGCGGCGGGCAACGCGCTGGAAGCCGACATCCTGCGCGTGCTGGCCGATTCGGGCGAGCACGTGTCCTGCGAGCACGCACTGTCCGGCCCGGGCTTGAGCAATCTGTACCGCGCCCTGTGCACGCTGGAAAACGCCACACCGACTCTCCCCTCCCCCGAATCGATCACCGCCGCCGCGGTCGACGGCAGCGACGTGCTGGCGCAACGCACACTGGATGTGTTCTGCGCCATGCTCGGCGGCTTTGCCGGCGACCTGGCCATGTTGTACGGCGCCAGCGGCGGCGTCTGGCTGGCCGGCGGCATCCTGCCCAAGTTTCGCGATTTCCTGGC
>DASSKC010000171.1:0-9414 GCA_035690885.1 Oleiagrimonas sp.
TCCAGCTTTGCCGATCTGAAAGGCACGCTGGCCAGCTTCGTGCGCGCGTTCTTCGAGCAGGACTTCGAGATGCGTTTTCGCCCCAGCTTTTTCCCGTTCACCGAGCCTTCGGCCGAGGTCGACATTCGCTGGGATGCTGCCGACGGCAGCGAGCGCTGGCTGGAAGTGCTCGGCTGCGGCATGGTGCATCCGAACGTGTTGAAAAACTGCGGCATCGATCCCGAGCGCTACACCGGCTTCGCATTCGGTTTGGGCGTCGAGCGCTTCGCGATGTTGCGCTACGGCGTGGAAGATCTACGCGCGTTCTTCGAAAACGACGTCAGGTTTCTGCAGCAGTTCGCCTGATCGCCTCACCGTCATTTCGGCGCAGGCCGGAATCCATTTTCAAACTTGCCGCAAGTTCACAATGGATTCCGGCTTTCGCCGGAATGACGACAAAGCAAGATTCGGGATCTTGCTCCCGGTCCATCATTCACTGCGTCATCCGGAATTCACAACATGAAATTCTCCGAGAACTGGTTGCGCGACCTGGTCGCCATCGACATCGACCGCGACGCCCTGGCCGAGCGGCTGACCATGGCCGGACTGGAAGTCGAGGAAGTCCAGGTGCTCGGCGCTTCGCTGGACGGCATCGTGGTCGGCGAGATCATTGCTGCCGAAAAGCATCCCGAGGCCGACCGTTTGCAACTGTGCCAGGTCGCGGCTGGCAGCGATGAACCGCTGCAGATCGTCTGCGGCGCACCCAATGCGCGCGTCGGTCTGAAGGCACCGCTGGCGACCCTCGGCGCAACCATGCCCGGCGGCATGAAGATCAAGAAGGCCAAGCTGCGTGGCATCGAATCGTTCGGCATGCTGTGCTCGGCCAGGGAGCTGGGCGTGGATGCCGATGCATCCGGCCTGATGGAGCTGGCAGCCGATGCTCCCGTCGGTACGCCGCTGGCCGATTACCTTGGCCTTCCGGATGCGAGCATCGACGTCGGACTGACGCCGAACCGCCCCGACTGTCTGGGCATGCTGGGACTGGCGCGCGACGTGGCCGCCATCCTGGACGCCGGGTTGGCTCCGCGGCCGCAGGTTCAGGTGTCCGAGGACAGCGATGCAAGGCGCGACATTCAGCTGGAGGCCGGCAGCGATTGCCCGCGTTACCTGGGGCGCGTGGTCGAAGGCATCGACGCCACGGCGTCCACGCCGCTGTGGATGACCGAGCGCCTGCGTCGCGCCGGCGTGCGTCCGATCAGCGTCGTGGTCGACATCACCAACTACGTGATGCTGGAGCTGGGCCAGCCCATGCACGCGTTCGACAACGACAAGCTCGACGGCGACATCGTGGTGCGTCCGGCGGCGAGCGCCGAGACTGTGACGCTTCTCGACGACAGCGCGGTCACGCTCGACGAAGGTTTCATGGTCATCGCCGATGCATCGCAGGCGCTGGCCGTGGCCGGCGTGATGGGCGGCAAGGCCTCGCGTGTGACCGATGCCACGCGCAACGTGTTTCTGGAGAGCGCGCACTTTGCACCGCCGGCCATCATGGGTCGCGCGCGCAAGCTCGGCCTGCACACCGATGCCTCGCACCGCTTCGAGCGCGGTGTCGATCCCGAATTGCCGCGGGTGGCATTGGAACGTGCCAGCGAGCTGTTGTTGACGATTGCCGGCGGCAAGGCCGGACCGGTGTGCGTGGCCGAGAACACCGACGCCTTGCCGGCCAATGCGCCGGTGCGCTTGCGTCGTGCGCGTCTGCATCGCGTGCTTGGCCTGTCCATCGACGACACCGAAGTGGCACGCATTCTTGCCGCGCTCGACATGCAGGTCGAGACCACCGATGACGGCTGGCAGGCCACCGCGCCGAGCCGTCGTTTCGATATCGAGCGCGAGGAAGACCTCATCGAGGAAGTCGCGCGCGTGCATGGTTACCAGCGCATTCCCGTGCGTGCGCCCAGCGGCGAGCTGGTGCTTGGCGCGCAACCGGAGGCGCATCGTCCGGCGCGCGACATTGCCCTGGACCTGGTCGATCGCGACTGCCGCGAAGCGATCAACCTCGCTTTCATCGGCGCCGATGTACTGGAAACCTGGGGCATGGGCGGGCAGGGCGTGCCGCTGGCCAATCCGCTGACCACCGACATGGCGGTGATGCGCCCGTCGCTGCTGCCCGGTCTGGTCGAGGCCATGCGCCACAACCTCGCACGCCAACAAACCCGGGTGCGATTGTTCGAACGCGGTCACGTGTTCGCCGCGCCTGTGGCCGAGGGCGAAGCGCCGATCGAAACCGACCACGTCGCCTGGATTGCCTGCGGGCCGGCAGCCGCCGAGCAATGGGGCGTGCCCACGCGAGCCGTCGATTTTCATGACATCAAGGGCGATCTGGACGCACTGATTGCGGCCACCGCCACGCCCGAGGCGTGGGCCGTGTCCGCCGACGAACTGCCGTCGTGGCTGCATCCGGGGCGTTCAGCACGGGTACTGCGTGACGGCATCGCGGTGGGCGTGATCGGTCAGCTGCACCCGCGTCTGCTGGCGGCGCTGGACCTGGATCGCGACGTCTACGTGGTCGAATGCACACTCGATGCCTTGAGTCGCGGGCGTCTGCCGCGAGCGCAAGCCGTGACGCGCTTCCCGTCGGTACGTCGCGACATTGCCATGGACTTGCCCGAGGGCGTGCCGTGGGCCGACGTGTCGGCCAGCATCCGGCGTGCCCTGGGCGTGCGCCTGCATGGCTTGCACCTGTTTGACAGCTATCAGGGCAAAGGCGTGGACGAAGGGCGAAAGAGTTTGGCTATAGGCTTGATTTTGCTGGACGAATCACGCACCCTTAAGGACGACGACGCCCATCGTTGCGTGGCCGATGCGGTGGCCGCGCTGGAGAACGATTGCCAAGCCCGATTGCGAGGATGACATGACCCTGACCAAGGCAGCCATGGCAGAGCAGCTGTTTGCCGACGTCGGCCTCAACAAGCGTGAGGCCAAGGAATTCGTGGACGCTTTTTTCGAGGTCATCCGCGAGTCGCTGGAGAAGGGCGAGCAAGTCAAATTGTCCGGTTTCGGCAATTTCGACCTGCGCGACAAGAACCAGCGACCGGGACGCAATCCCAAGACCGGCGAAGAAATCCCCATTTCCGCGCGCCGCGTGGTAACTTTTCGACCGGGACAAAAACTCAAGGTGAGGGTGGAAGGCTATGCTGGATCCAGGCAATAACGCGGAACTGCCGGCGATCCCGGCCAAGCGCTACTTCACCATCGGCGAAGTCAGCGAGCTGTGCGCGGTCAAGCCGCATGTGCTGCGCTATTGGGAGCAGGAATTTCCGGCCCTGAGCCCGGTCAAGCGTCGTGGCAACCGCCGCTATTATCAGCGCCATGACGTGCTGATGATTCGCCAGATCCGTTCGCTTCTGTACGAGCAGGGTTTCACCATCACCGGCGCTCGCGCGCGTCTGGATGGCCCCCAGGCCAAGGCCGAAGCCAGCATGTCGCATCAGATCGTGCATCAGGTGCGCGTCGAACTCGAAGAAGTCCTCAGCATCCTGCGTCACTGATCCCGGCTTCTCTTTGTAGGGCGGGCCCTGCCCGCCAACACGCCTTCATGAGCGCATGCGGGCTGGTTGTCGGGCGGTGCCCGACCTACGACGTTCTGTCTTCGGGCACGACGTATCGGCCCGATGGCCTCGGGAAGCAATATTTCGATTGCCACTGTCAGCGTAGGCCGTTAAAATGGCCGTCTTTGCCGTCCGTCGGGGCGTAGCGCAGCCTGGTAGCGCACTACAATGGGGTTGTAGGGGTCGCGAGTTCGAATCTCGCCGCCCCGACCACTACGGCAAAACATCAACGGCACTTCGGGTGCCGTTTTTTGTGCGCGCTGTTTGCTGCGCGGGTGAGCATCGTCGGGGGTGTCCGTGGCTGTCCGCACGAGTGTCCGCGGACACTGTCCGCTTGGCTGTGTTCAAAAAAACCATTTGTAAAACATCAAGTTGCATGTCAGCGTCACGTTGGCACGGCAATTGCTGAATCCTTCATGTCCGCGCCATCGTGCGCGTTGCAACGACAAGGGTTCACATGATTCGCGACACCTCCGCGCAAGACAAGATGGTCGAAATCAAACCGCGCCGCCGCTGGCTCAAGTGGGCCATCATCGGCGCGGTCGTCGTGGTCGTCATCGTGCTGGTGGCGCCATGGGCCTCGCGCATGCTGTCGGCCGGCGGATCGGTCAGCGCCTCGCGACTTGCCTTTGCCACGGTCACCAGGGGGCCGTTCACGCGTGACATCGCCGCCGAAGGGCGGGTGGTCGCAGCGGTTCGGCCGACCCTGTACGCGCGCTCTCCCGGTGTGGTCACGCTCAAGGTGCATGCCGGCGACAAGGTCAAGAAAGGGCAGGTGATGGCCGTTATCGACAGCCCCGAGTTGACCAATCAGCTGGCCCAGCAGCAATCGGCTTTGGAGGGCATGCAGGTGGCGTGGAAGCTGGCCAAGGTCAAGGCGGACACGCAACGAGGCCAGCTGCAGAAGGCCTACGACAATGCGCATATCGACAAGGTCAGTGCCGCGCGTGATCTCAAGCGTTACGTGATCGCCTATCACAAGGGGGCGTACTCCAAGGCCCAGGTCGACCACGCGAGGGACAAGCTGAAGAAGGCGCAGATCGCGCTCGAGCATGCCAAGCAGGATATCCGTCTGAGCGGCAACAGTCTGGACTTCAACATCAAGGCCAAAAAGCTGGCTGCCGAACGTCAGGCGTTGCTGGTGAAAAACCTCAAGCGCAAAGTCGACGACCTCAAGGTGCGCTCGCCGGTCGAGGGTCAGGTCGGTCAGGTATTCGTCGCGCCCAGGGCCTCCGTCGCCAAGGATGCCAAGATTCTCACCGTCATCGACTTGTCGGCATTGCAGGTCAAGGTGCAGGTGCCGCAAAGCTTCGCCCGCGATCTCGGCGTCGGCATGACCGCGAAGATCAGCGGCAACGGCAAGACCTGGAAGGGCGCCGTCAGCGCCATCTCGCCCGAAGTGGTCAATGGCCAGGTCGCCACGCGCGTGCGCTTCGTCAAATCCAAACCGGACCACCTGCGCCAGAATCAACGTCTGTCGGTGCGCATCCTGCTCAATCACAAGGATAACGCGTTGACCGTTGCGCGCGGCTCGTTCGTCGACGAATCCGGCGGTCATTACGCGTACGTCATGCACGACGGCATCGCGGTCAAGACTCCGATCCAGGTCGGCGCCACCTCCATCGACCAGGTCGAGATCCTCAAGGGCCTGAAGCCGGGTGACAAGGTGGTTGTTTCCGGCACTGACAATTTCAAGGGGGCGCAGCGTGTGGTCGTCTCCAACTAGTTGCAAAAGAAAGGGACTAGGGACGAGGGACTAGGGGCTGACGATGATTGCGCAAGGTTGTGAAGTCGCATGCTACGAATCCCCAAATCTGGCCGGAAGCTCCAACATCTCGCCCCTAGCCCCTAGCCCCTAGCCCCTAGCCCCTGGCTCTTCCAGACCAACACCCGACACCGTCCACTCAACGAGGCACACCCAAAATGCTCAAAATGACCCACCTCTCCAAGGTCTATCGCACCGAAGTGGTCGAGACCTACGCGCTGCGCGACTTCAATATCGACGTGAAGCCGGGCGAGTTCGTCGCCGTCACCGGACCGTCCGGCTCCGGCAAGACCACGTTCCTGACCATTGCCGGTCTGCTCGAAACCTTCACCGGCGGCGAGTACCTGCTCGATGACGTCGACGTGAGCGGCTTGAACGACAACGCGCGCTCGAAGATCCGCAACGAGAAGATCGGCTTCATCTTCCAGGCCTTCAACCTGATTCCGGACTTGAATGTGTTCGACAACGTCGAAGTGCCGTTGCGTTACCGCGGCATGAAAGCGGCCGAGCGCAAGCAGCGCATCATGGAATCGCTGGAACGTGTCGGTCTGTCGTCACGGCACAAGCATTACCCGGCCGAGTTGTCCGGTGGCCAGCAACAGCGTGTCGCCATCGCCCGCGCCCTGGCCGGCAGTCCGCGCCTGCTGCTGGCCGATGAGCCGACCGGCAACCTGGACACGCAAATGGCCCGCGGCGTGCTCGAATTGCTCGAAGACATCCATCGCGAGGGCGCGACCATCGTGATGGTGACGCACGATCCGGAACTGGCGGCGCGCGCGCAGCGCAACGTGCACATCATCGACGGTCAGGAAGTGGATCTGGGCGAGGAGCCGCGTTTCCACACCGAACACACCGCCGCGTCCACCACCTGAACCTGATGTCGGGCTGCGGCGAGGGGATGGTCACATCCTGCCTTGTCAGCCAGATGCGTCGGGGGACGCTTCAACGTGGCCGTCCCCTCGCCGCAGCCCGGCAATCAACACCTCGCATTCCGCGTAGCGTGCGCACCGCGCACGATCGTGCACAAAGTGCACGCTACCTGGAGATGACGGACCGGATACATCGGGAGAACCCATGTTTGCCTATTATCTCAATCTCGCCCTGCGCAGCCTAAAGCGCAACAAGGTGCTGACTGCCCTGATGGTCATGACCATCGCCTTCGGCGTGGCCGCGTCGATGACGACCTGGTCGGTGTTTCGCGCCATGTCGGGGGACCCGATTCCGTGGAAGTCGGCCAAGCTGTTCGTGCCGCAGATCGACAGCTGGGGACCGGCGCGACGTCAGCCGAACGGTGAGCCACCCGAAGCCATGGATTACACCGATGCCATGAATCTCATGCGTGCGCATCGCGCCCGTTACCAGTCGGCGATGTATCGCGTGTCACCGCCAGTGGTTCCGGCCAAGGTCGGTCAGCACCCCTTTTACGCGGGCGGGCATGCCGTGTTCTCCGAATTTTTCCCGATGCTTGACGTGCCGTTCCAGTACGGCCATCCGTGGAGTGCCGCCGACGACAAAAATCGCGCGCGCGTCGTGGTTATCAGCAGCGATTTGAATGACAAGTTGTTTGGCGGCGAAAACAGCGTCGGAAAAACCGTCAACGTCGGGGGCAAGGATTACCGCATCACCGGGGTGCTTGACTCATGGAATCCGCAGCCGCGTTATTACGACGTGGTCAACAGCAGCAGCTTCAACTCCAAGGAAGAGTCCCTGTTCCTGCCGTTCAATACGGCCATCGCGGTTGGCATGACGAACAACGGCAATACCAACTGCTATGAGCCGCCGAGCGAACCGGGCTTCGTCGGATTGCAGCACTCGACGTGTGTATGGCTGGCTTTCATGGTCGAGCTCGACGGCGCCACCCAGGTTGCCGCGTACAAGCGGTTCCTGGATGGCTACGCGCGTCAGCAGCAGCAAGCCGGGCGCTTTACCTGGCCGCCCAACAACCGCTTGCGTGATTTGCCGCAATGGCTGGCCTACCAGCATGTGGTGCCCGATGACGCCAGAACGTCGCTGCTGGTAGCGCTGGGCCTGTTGTTGGTGTGTCTGGTCAACACGGCGGGGTTGTTGCTGGCCAAGTTCCTGCGTCGCAGCGGCGAGATCGGCGTGCGTCGGGCACTGGGTGCGTCGCGTCGGGAGATCTACACGCAGTTCCTGATCGAGGCGGGCATGGTCGGTCTGGCCGGTGGCGTGCTCGGGCTCGTGTTCACCGGTTTGGGCGTGCTCGGCATCGATCTGGTGATGCCGACAAGCATTGCCGACCTGTCACATGTGGACGGCTCGTTGTTGGGGCTGACCTTGCTGCTGGCCATTGTCACCACCGCATTGGCCGGCTTGTATCCCACCTTCCGTGCCGCGCATGTGCAACCGGCGTGGCAGCTGAAAACCCACTGAGGGACGAGTGATGAGCGTGCATCCCATTTTTGCCGCATTGCGCAAACACAAATCGGGCGTGGTGCTGATTTCCCTGCAGATCGCGCTGACCCTGGCCATTGTCTGCAACGCGGTGTTCATCATCGCCCAGCGCATCGACCGCGTGAACCGCCCCACCGGCCTTGACGAAAGCGATCTGATCCTGGTGACGCAGCAGTGGGTGGGCGCTCCCACGGGCGTCGATCCGGCGAGTATCGACAAGCTGGACAGTCTCATGCAGTCCGATCTTGCAACCCTGAATGCGATTCCCGGCGTGCAGTCGGTGTCGCCGATCAATACGGTGCCGTTGTGGAACTCGTCGTGGACGAGCGTGATATCGACCAAACCGAGCATCACCTTCAAGAACAAGGCCGGCTACGACCGCACGGCACTGTATTTCGTCGGTGCCAAGGGACTGCCAACGCTGGGTCTGAACCTGGTCGCCGGGCGCAACTTCCGACCGTCGGAGGTCGTCCATCAGGCTGCACGTTCGGAAATCCGGCCGGCGGTGGTGATCATCACCCGTGCGCTGGCCGACAAGTTGTATCCCGACGGGCATGCGTTGGGCAAAACGGTTTATGTCAACGGTTACAGCACACCATCAACGGTTATCGGCATCGTGGCGCGGATGCAGACCGCAAGCCTGAACCGGCAACTGGATACGTTTGCATGGAGTTCGGTGCTCATCCCGATGCGCTTGAATACATCGTTTTCGCGTTACATCGTGCGCACGCAACCCGGTCAGTTGGAGGCGGTCATGCACGCGGTGAAGCCGGCCCTGTACAAGGCCAACCCCATGCGCGTCCTCGATGACGACAGCGTGACCAGTTTTGCCGAGATTCGCGCGGATGCCTACAAGGGTGACATCGGCATGGCCATCCTGATGGGCGTCATCAGCGTGATCCTGATCGCCGTCACCGGTGCCGGCATTGTCGGGCTGACCAGTTTCTGGGTCGGTCAGCGACACAAGCAGATCGGCGTGCGCCGCGCGCTGGGTGCGCGCAGGGTCGACATCCTGCGCTACTTCCAGACCGAGAACCTGATCATCGCCGGTATCGGCGCGGTGATCGGCATCGTCATGGCCGTCGGCCTGAACCTGGTGTTGATGCAACAGCTGGCCCTGCCACGTCTGCCGATCTGGATGGTGCTGGTGGGCGTGGTGCTGGTGATGGTGCTGGGGCAGATCGCGGTGTTCGTGCCGGCGCGTCGCGCATCACGGGTGTCGCCGGCGCTGGCCACGAGGGCTGCATGAATGGTGTAGGAGCGCACCCTGTGCGCGATGGGCTCAGGGTTTCGATGAAGCGTAAACCCATCGCGCGCAGGGTGCGCTCGAACAGCGGATGCTGACGGGAATTTTCGATGTTTGGTTATTACTTCCATCTGGCCATGCTTGGCCTCAAGCGCAACAGGGTGCTCACCGCGTTGATGGTGCTGGCCATCAGCGTCGGTATCGGTGCCAGCATGACCACGCTGACGGTGATGCATGTCCTGTCCGGCGACCCATTGCCGGGTAAGAGCGCGCACATCTTCTATCCGCAAGTCGATCCGACGCCGGCAAGTTGGGCCGGCGATGAGCATCCGTTGCCGATGATGGATTACCACTCGGCGCTGGACCTGTGGAGCGCGCAGCGCGCTGATCGCCAGGCCTTGTTT
>DASSKC010000172.1:0-10512 GCA_035690885.1 Oleiagrimonas sp.
TCCAGCTTGATGATCTTGAACTCGAGATCCTTGCCTTCCAGGTAGCTCGGGTCACGCACCGGACGCACGTCGACCAGCGAACCGGGCAGGAACGCACGGATGTTCTGGATGTCGACGGTGAAGCCGCCCTTGACCTTGCCGGAGATCTTGCCGGTGACGATCTCTTCGTCGTCGAAGGCTTCTTCCAGCGTGTCCCAGACCATGGAACGCTTGGCCCTTTCACGCGACAGGCGGGTCTCGCCGAAGCCGTCTTCGAGGGCTTCCAGGGCCAGCTTGGTCTCGTCGCCCACCTCGATTTCGAGATGGCCGTTCTCGTCCTTGAACTGCTCGATCGGGACGATGCCTTCGCTCTTCAGGCCGGCGTTGATCACGACCACATCGGGTCGGATTTCCACCACGATGCCGGAGACGATCGCGCCCGGCTTGAGTTTGGCCAGGATTTCCTGGCTCTGTTCGAACAGTTCGGCGAAACTTTCAGTCATGTTGATTCCGTAAAACAAGAAGGGCCGTCATCCATCCACGTCGGGAACCTTGGTCCCGCGCACCGGATCGGCGACCCACCGGTTGAGGGTGTGAAACCACACCGTTGAGCAATCCCCGTACCGTGACACGGGGTCCAGTCAACCGCGATCGTCGGGACGACCCGAACCGACCACGGCAAGTACTTTCTCCACTACTGCGTCGATGGGCATGCCGGTGGTATCCACGAGCAGCGCATCGTCCGCGGGCTTGAGCGGAGCGACGGCACGCGATGCATCACGGGCATCACGCGCCTGAATGTCTTCCAGAAGGTTGGCAATTGTAACGTCGAGACCCTTTGCTTTCAACTGTTTATAGCGTCTTTGCGCACGTTCGTCGGCACTGGCGGTCAAAAACACCTTCCATGGCGCATCCGGAAAGACCACCGTGCCCATGTCGCGCCCGTCGGCAACCAGCCCCGGCGGCTGGCGCAGATCGCGCTGCTTGTCCAGCAAGGCTTGGCGCACACCGGTGAATCCGGCCACCGCGGAGGCTGCTGCGCCACAGGTTTCGGTGCGCAGCTCGTCGCGGGTATCGTGGCCGTTGACGATGACATGGGTGTCGTTGCCGTCATCACTGGCGCGAAAGGCAATGCGTGTCGCCTCGGCGCAATGCGTGACCGCGGCCTCGTCGGTCAAATCCAGGCGCGCCACGCTGGCGGCATAGCCGACGGCGCGATACAGCGCACCCGAATCAAGCAGATGCCAGCCCAGTTGAGCCGCCACAAGACGGCTGATGGTGCCCTTGCCGGCACCGGATGGACCATCGATGGTAAGGACGGGGGCGGCGTCCGTGCGGGACATGGCGGGCTCGCTCAAAAAAAGACCGCGCCATCATAGCTTGTCGGATTACACCTCGTGGCGACGATCCCAGCTGCGCAGTTCATCGCGGATGTGCGCGACACGCTGACGACCCAGGGCGTTGCGCTCTTCGTCCAGCACCAGGCCCTCGAGCAGCTTGGCCAGACGCTGTGCGGTGGGCAGCATCGTGTCCCAGGCATCGAGCGCTGACAGCGGACCGGGCAAGGTCATGAAGAAGCTCAATCCCGGTGTCTGCATGCTGTCCAGTGCGGACATGTCGAAGCTTCCGGGCTTGACCATGTTGGCGACACTGAACACCGCACCCTGCTCCGGCTTGCCGTCGAGCAGACGATGGAAAATGTTCATGGCGCCGAACTCCAGCCCGGCCTTTTCCATCGCCACCACCAGGTCCGCACCCTGAAACATCTGGCCTTCGCGTGCGACCACGAAAAGGCTGACAATGCGCTCCACTGGATGCCCGGCGGGCCGTTTGCCAAGCGTCGGTGCCGGTGCGGGCTTGGGTGCCGGCGGCGCCGCCACCTCAGGCGTCGGCGTGACGGTTTCATCTGCCTTGGTACGCTGCGCCTGTGTTGACGATGCACTCGACGTCTCGGCATCGCTCTTGCCTGCGTGATCGCCGGCCAGGGTCGCACCGAGACGCTCCAGTTCCTTGCGCATGCCCATGTCGAGCTCGCCCTGATGCGGCGCATCGGGCGCAATGATCTCGGCCTCGGGCAACGCCTCATCGGACTCGGCATCACCGTCAAGCACCGGTTCCTTGCGCTCGCCACGATGGGAAAAGCGCATGCGCTTGCCCTGTCCCGGCTTGCGTGGCTGGCCGAACAGCCAGATCAGCGCCAGCACGATCAGGCCGATGATAAGTAGCGGGACGCCGACGGCGGGGTTCCAGTGCATGGATGACATCCTAGGCAATTACTCGCGCGGTATCCAATATTACCGTGCGTTCGGGTCGGGCGAGATGCGGGGTCAGGCCGCCCCGGCAAGCTCCGCGGCTTCGGACAGGTCGACCTGCACCAGACGCGAGACGCCCGCCTCGCGCATGGTCACGCCGCACAGCTGCCGCGCCGCTTCCATCGTAGCCTTGTTGTGGCTGATGAAGATGAACTGCACGTGTTCGCTCATCTCCGCGACCATGGCCGAGAAGCGTCCCACGTTGGCTTCATCCAGCGGCGCATCGACCTCGTCGAGCAGGCAGAACGGTGCCGGGTTGAGGCGGAAGATCGAAAACACCAGCGCCACGGCGGTCATCGCTTTCTCGCCGCCGGAGAGCAGCGAGATGTTGCTCACGCGCTTGCCGGGAGGACGCGCCATGATCGCCACGCCGGTGTCGAGCAAGTCCTCACCGGTCAGCTCCAGATAGGCGTGACCGCCGCCGAACAGACGCGGAAACAGCTCCTGGATGCCGGTATTGACCTTGTCGAAGGTTTCCTTGAACAGCTGCCGGGTTTCACGGTCGATCTTGCGGATCGCGCCTTCCAGGGTTTCCAGCGCGTCACCCAGGTCTTCCAGCTGTGAATCCAGATAGACCTTGCGCTCGGATTGTTCCTCGTGCTCCTGGATGGCGGCCAGGTTGACCGGCTCCAGACGCGCGATGCGACCGGCCAGTGATTCCAGCTCCTGCCGGCGCGTGTCGGGGTCGGCCTCTTCCGGAAGCGCCTCGAGCAAGGGTTCCAACTCGAGCTCGGACGCGGCAATGGCTTCGGCCAGTTGCTCGGCGCGCATGTCCAGCGCCTGCGCCTTGAGGCGTTGCTCGGAGTGTTGCTCGCGCAGGCCGGCGAGCTTTTGCTCGACGCGCTGGCGTTCCTGATCCAGACGCCGGAACTCGGCTTCATGGTTTTCCAGCGCGCGACGCGCATCGACCAGTTGCTTGTCCACCAGCAGACGCTGGTCGAGGTAGGTCTGGCGTTCGGCTTCGAGTTCCTCGATGGGGTCGGTGCCGCTGGCCAGCTGTTCGCCGATGTCGGTCCGCCGCGCGTCGAGCTGTTGCAGCTGACTCCCCATGCGTGACAGCGCCTGTTCCAGCGACGCCAGCGACGAGCGCTTTGACTCGATGCCCAGCGCCAGCGCATGCATCTGCTCGGCCGCCTCGCGTGCGTTCATGCGCGCTTCTTCACGCGCTTCGAGCAGGTTGCGCCGCTGGGCGTCGAGTGACTGGCGTTGTTCCTCGAAGTCGCCCATGCGTTCGACGGCCTCATCCAGGCGCGCCCGTGCTTCGCGGGTCTGTTCTTCCAGAGCACTGCGTGCGCTGGCCAGTTCGTCGAGCTCGCCGCTGACTTTTTCGTTGCGCGCACGCGCGGTTTCGACCTTGCCACGGTGGCTTTGCAACTGACCGGCCAGTTCGGACAGACGGCGGTGGGCCTGGTACAGCTCGCGCTGCACGTCGTCGCGCAGGCGTTCGGCCTGCACGCGCTCGCCGCGCAAGGTTTCCTGGCGTTCGCCGAGCTCGGCAATCTGCGCTTCGAGCGTCTCCACCTGGCCGCCAAGCTGCTTGATCTCGCGCTCGCGCGCCAACACGCCCAACTGATTATCCCCGGCGCGGCGCACCCGGCCCCAGTTCGGCCCCAACCACTCGCCGGTGCGCGTGATGACCGACTGATGCGGCGCCAACGAGCCTAGCCGTTCGCGTGCTTCGGCAACGTCGTCGGCGGTCAGCACATGGGCGAGGAAGGACGCGATCGCGTCGGGCCCGCGCACATGAGCGGCCAAGGAACCCGCCGCGCCGGCGCTGTTGCCACCGGCCTGCACGATGGCCATGTCGGCGTTGTCGAGTGCGGCCAGTTCGTCGGCCAGCGCGTGCGGCGACTCCACGAGCACGCCGTCGAGATAACCCGCGAGCACGGTTTCGACCGCCGTTTCCCAGCCGCTGTCGACGCCAAGCGCTTCGCCCAGACGCTGCGCGTTGCTCAAACCCAGCCGCCCGAGCCACTCGCCGGCGGCATCGTCGTCCTGTCCCAGCGCCGCGTTTTGCAAGGCTTCGAGTGACGCCAGACGACCACGAGCCGATTCAAACTCCTGACGCGAAGTGTTGAGCGTGGTCTGTACCTGACGCTCTTCGTCCTGCAGGCCCTCGTGGCGCACCTTGTGCTCATCCAGCGTACTGCCCAAGGTGTCGACCTTCTGTTGCTGAAGGTCGTGCTCCTCGTCGAGACGGGCCGCAGCCTCATCCAGCGCGACCACGTCGAAGGCTTGATGCTCGGCGGCCAGCGCGTCGCGACGGCGGACGTTTTCCACCGATTGCTTGTCCAGATAATCCAGACGCGTGCGCTCGACCTCGGCCGCACGCGACACCTCGGCGGCATCGCGGGCGTGGGTGTCCCAGCGCGTCTGCCAGTCGGCCAGTTGCGATTCGGCCTGCTGTTGCGCCTCGGCGGTCTCGGCCTGCATCTGCTCCAGGGTTTCGCGCTGCGGCTCGCCCTCTTCGAGGGCCGCGCGCAAGGTTTCGGCCTGCTCGCGATCGGCATTGATGTGGCCGGTCAGCTCGGCGTGCTCGCGCTCGGCTTCGCCGCGCGAACGCTCCAGGCGCTCCTTGAGATCGCGATTGTGCTGCACTTGTTGCTCGACACGCGCGATCTCGGCGCCGACCTTGTAGACCTCGGCCTGCACCTCGTTGAGATGTTCGCTGGCGCCTTGATGTTCGTTGCGGGCATTTTCCAGCTGTGCCTCGATCTGGCGCTGCTCGGCCGTGAACTTCTCGATGCCGACCTCGGCCTGGCCCAGGCCGGAACCCTCGGTATCACGCTGACGCTGGATGTCGCGATACTCCAGCGCGCGCAGCTCGGCTTCCTTGTGCTGCTGTTCCTGCTTGAGGTTTTTCCAGCGCTCGGCGGCGCGGGCCTGACGGTTCAAATGTTCGAGCTGCTTGTCGACCAGATCCCGCACGTCGGTCACGCGGTCCAGGTTTTCGCGCGTGGCCTTGATGCGGTTTTCGGTCTCGCGTCGGCGTTCCTTGTACTTGGATATGCCGGCGGCCTCCTCCAGATGCACGCGCAGCTGTTCGGGCTTGGCCTCGATGATCTGCGAGATCATGCCCTGCTCGATGATCGAGTAACTGCGCGGCCCCAGGCCGGTACCCATGAACAAGTCGGTGATGTCGCGGCGACGGCAGCGGGTGCCGTTCAAGTGGTATTGCGACTGGCCGTCGCGCGTGACCACGCGTTTGACCGAAATTTCGTTGTAGGTGGCGAATTCGCCCTGCACGGTGCCGTCGGCGTTGTCGAAGATCAGCTCGACGATGGCCTGCCCGACCGGCTTGCGCGCATGCGAGCCGGAAAAGATCACGTCGGTCAGCGAGTCGCCACGCAGCCGGCTGGCCGCGCTTTCGCCCATCACCCAGCGGATCGCGTCGATGATGTTGGACTTGCCGCAGCCATTGGGACCGACCACGCCGGTCATGTTGGTAGGCAGGTGCAAGGTGGTCGGGTCGACGAAAGACTTGAAACCAGCCAGTTTGATGGTGGTCAGGCGCATGGCGTAAGGGTGTCCCTGAGTGAAGCGTGGCGTCCCCTGCACCGCCGATACCGAACGGATACTGTGCCAAGGGGAATCAACAGGCGCAATGAGATTGAAATAGTTATATGTTAATCATGTAATTATAGTTAATTTCTAATGTCATTTTTCGTATTTCGCATCAATCGCCAACGCGTGGATGCCATGCCCCATCAGGTCATCCACGGCGTCGTACACCAGCCGATGACGCTGGATCGGCGTCTTGCCGGCAAATGCCGGGCTGACGATGCGCACACGATAATGCCCCTGCCCCTCGCCGGCATGACCGACATGCTGATCGCCCTCGTCGAGGACGTCCAGTTGCGACGGCGCCAACGCCGCGTCCAGGCGCTGGCGGATCTGCTTGATGACGGCCTCGCTCATGGCAGCGACTGGCGGAACGGACGCACATCGACGCTGGCATAAACGCCGGCAGCGCCATACGGGTCGGCATCGGCCCATGCCTGCGCGGCATCGAGACTGTCGAAGGCGGCAATGATCAGGCTGCCGGTGAATCCCGCCGCGCCGGGATCTTCGGCATCGACCGCCGGGAACGGTCCGGCCAGCTTCAGCCTTCCCTCGGCCTGCAACACGTTCAGACGCTCAAGATGAGCAGGGCGTGCCGCCTTGCGACGTTCCAGCGAATCGGCCACGTCAAGGGCGGTGATGGCATACCACATGATGATTGCTTCCTGAAGGGTACGGACAAGACCACGAGGATAACGCAGCCGGAGTCACCTGCGCGCCATTATCATGCATGCATCACCCCACGACGGACGTCCCATGACCCCTGTGACCCATTCGCATCGCACGCCCCGGCGCGGAGGCCGCATTTGATGGACGCTCGAATCGAAACGCTCGGCGACACGGCGCTGCTGCTGCACGTCGGCGACGGCATGGACCGGCAAGCCAGTGCACGCGTGCACGCGCTGACCCGGGCCGTGCGCGAGGCCGATCCCGACGGCCTGGACGATATCGTGCCGGCGTACGCCAGCGTCCTGCTGCGTCATCACCTGACGACGACCAAGGCAACCGATGCGTTGCATCAACAGATCCGTGAATTGATCGCGGGCCTGCCCGATCAAGCCGACACCGCGACTGGCCACCTGCACCGCATCGAGGTCTGCTACAGCGGCGACTACGGCTCGGACTTGGCCGAACTGGCAAGTGCCTGTGGCATGAGCGCCGACGAAGTGGTCAAACGCCACTGTGCACCCGAGTATCAGGTGGCCATGACCGGATTCGCGCCGGGCTTTCCCTACCTGATCGGTCTGGACCCCGCGCTGGCAACGCCGCGGCGTGATACACCGCGCACCCGCGTCCCCGCCGGTTCGGTCGGCATTGCGGGGCCCCAGACCGGTATTTACCCAAGCGAGCTGCCCGGCGGCTGGCAATTGATCGGACGCACGCCACTGCGCCTGCTCGACGCCGATCACGCCGACCAGCCCTGCCTGCTGGAGCCCGGCGACCGCGTGCGTTTCGAGAGCATCGACGCGAGCCAGTTCAAGCACCGGGACCCGTCATGCTGACCATCAAGCAACCCGGACCCTTGACCACGCTGCAGGACCTGGGACGCAACGGCAGCGCACATCTGGGCATCGGCCACGCCGGGGCTGCCGACCAACCTGCCCTGCGCCTGGCCAACGCACTGGTCGGAAACCCCGCATCGGCCTGCGCACTGGAAGCCACGCTGCTAGGTCCGTCTCTGATATTCGACCACGATGTCGTGGTTGCCGTTACCGGCGCACCGCTGTCCAAAGCACGCATCGGCGATCAGCCATTGCCGCCGTGGCAAGCCGTGCACGTACCATCCGGTACGCCGCTGACATTGGGGCCGATGGCGCATGGTTGTCGCAGCTATCTGGCAGTGGCCGGCGGCATCGACGTGCCGTGCTGGCGCCAGAGCCGCAGTACCGACATCAATGCCGGACTCGGCCCGATCCCGCGCGCACTCGAAGCCGGCGACACGCTGCCGATCGGCCACACGACGAGCAAGCTGCCGGCCGACGTGGACTGGTCGCTCGATCCGCGTCCATGGTTTCAGGCATCGACATCGCATCGCATCCGGTTGCTGCCGGGCAGTCATGCCGAACGCCTCGATGCCGCATCACGTGAGCGACTGGTCAATGAATCATTTCGCATCGGCAACGACAGCAATCGCGTCGGCCTGCGCCTCGAAGGACCACATCTGGCGCTCGACGACGCGCTGGAAATGACCAGCGAGGGCGTGGTTGCCGGCACCATGCAACTGCCACCCGGCGGCCAGCCCATCATCATGGGTTGCGAGCACCCGGTGACCGGCGGCTATCCACGCATCGCCCATGTGTGCGCCGTGGACCTCCCGGTGCTTGCGCAATGCCGCCCGGGTGATACGGTCACGTTCGAGTGGATCGACAAGGCCGGGGCGATGGAGCTTCTGGCTACCCGCGAAGACGCGCTCGAACACCTTGTCGACCGTATCCGCGAACGTCTGGAACAGGCATGAAATACATCGACCTCAACTGCGACATGGGTGAATCGTTCGGCGCCTGGCACATGGGTGCCGATGCCGAGGTGATGCCCTGGGTGTCGTCAATCAACGTGGCCTGCGGTTTTCACGCCGGCGATCCGCTGACCATGCAGCACACCCTCGAGGTCGCCGCGCGCCATGGCGTGGCGGTCGGTGCCCACATCGGCCTGCCCGACCTGGTCGGCTTCGGTCGCCGCGCCATGGCGATCAAACCCGACGAGTTGTATGCCATCAGCGTGGCGCAACTGGGCACGTTCGAGGCCATGGCTCGCACCCGGGGCCTGCGCCCCGGCCACATCAAACCGCACGGCGCGCTGTATCACATGGTGGAAAAAGACGACGCGCTGGCGCAGGCGCTGGTGCAGGCAGTCAGCGATGTGGATGCGACACTGCGCGTATTCGGCCTGGCTGGTGGTCATCTGGTCCGGCAAGCAGCCGCTGCCGGCCTGTCGACGGCCAACGAAGCATTTGCCGACCGTCGCTATCTCGACGGCGGCCAGCTGCAAGCGCGCGGTGAGCCGGGTGCCGTGCTCGAAGACATCGACGCCGCCGTGCGGCAGGCACTCGATATTGCGGTGCAGGGACAAGTGGTCTCCGCCAGTGGCAAACAGCTCCCCATCGACGCCGACACCGTGTGCGTGCACGGTGATCGCGCCGACGCCGCGGCATTTGCCCAGTCGCTGCGGCAAGGCCTGACCGAGGCTGGCGTGCAAGTGCGCTCGCCCGCACACACGTAACGGCAACGATTCAAGCGTCCGGCGCGACGGCATCGGACAAAACGAAAAGAGCGCTCAAGCACTCTCGCCGATGCGCTTGAGATAGACGTGCTGGGTCTTGATGCGCTGATAGCCCAAGTCGGGATAAAACGCATGCGCCTCGGGCCGTACCGCATTGGAACGCAAAAACACCGATGCGGCACCGCGCTCTACGGCCCAGGCCTCCACCGCGTCCACCAACGCCCGCCCCACTCCGATGCGACGATGCGAGGCGTCCACGACCAAGCCCATCAATTCCACGCGATCGTCAAACTCCAGCGCACGACGATACTCGGCTGCCACGCAACCGGCGGGCGATCCGTCTTCGGCAATCAGTACCAGGTGATCGGGATGCGTCGACAAAACAGACAAACGGGCCCGCATCACGGCAGCCGAGGCTGGATAACCCAGCTGCGTGCACAGCGATGCCATGGCCGATGCATCATCGACACGAGCGCGACGGACTCGAAGCGGCGCGGTCACTGGACGCACACCTCAAGGCAGGTCGGGCTGAACTGCGGAATCATTTCGTGCTGGGTCGTCCAGTCCACCGCAAGCGCGCCGATCATCGTGATCCGGTCATCCGTCAGGTCTGATGTGCGGGGTCGCCGACCTTGCCCGGACTCGAGTCGCTGCCACTCTCCGATGGCGCCGGCGGCGGTGTCGGTGCGGATTTGTCCCAATCGGCGGGCGGCCCCGGACGACGACCCTGCATGATGTCGTCGATCTGCTTGGCGTCGATGGTTTCGTACTGCAACAGCGCTTCGGCCATGATGTGCAGCTTGTCCATGTTTTCCGTGAGCAGACGGCGCGAGGTGGTGTAGGCCTCGTCGAGAATGTTGCGCACGACTTCGTCGATCTTGCGTGCGGTTTCATCCGAAACACTCTTGTGCTGACTGACCGAACGGCCGAGGAACACCTCTTCCTCGTCCTCGGCATAAGTCACCGGGCCGAGCTCGTCGGACAAGCCCCACTTGGTGACCATGTTGCGCGCCATCTTGGTGGCCCGCTCGATGTCGTTGGAAGCGCCGGTGGTGACCATCTGGTCACCGAAGATCAGCTCCTCGGCCACGCGTCCGCCATACAGCGAACACAGCTGCGACTCAATGGCGGTCTTGTTCAGCGAGTATTTGTCCTTCTCCGGCAGGTACATGGTCACGCCGAGCGCGCGGCCGCGCGGAATGATGGTGACCTTGTACACCGGGTCATGCTCGGGCACCAGACGGCCGACGATGGCGTGGCCGGACTCGTGGTAGGCCGTGAGCTTTTTCTCGTCCTCGTCCATGGCCATGGAGCGACGCTCCGAACCCATCAGGATCTTGTCCTTGGCCTGCTCCATGTGGCTCATGTGCACCTCGCGCGCATTCTCGCGCGCGGCGAACAAGGCGGCCTCGTTGACCAGGTTGGCCAGATCGGCACCGGA
>DASSKC010000173.1:0-12695 GCA_035690885.1 Oleiagrimonas sp.
GGAGAAGGGCAAGGGCGTCGTCGCGAGGCGGGGTCTGAAGGAAGCCCAATCCGAACCGGCGGGATGATGAACAAGAATCGGATATGAGGCGTGATGCATCTGGGACCAGCGGGCACGTGACCGCGAAGTCCTCCATCTGCGTTTGGGATGCATTTTGTAAATCCGGCATCTACGCCGCGAAGGTGACGTGTCTTACCCCGGGAGGTCTGTCATGTGTGGAAGGATCCACTGAAGGTCGGGCGACCGACCTTGATCGCATGGCAGAAGTCAGCCGAGGGCATAGTAGGTGGCGCCTCCACCGAAGGCCCGAACGATGAAAGGCAAAAGATCATGACGGAGAGACACGGGAAAGCATCTGCGCACCGGCGCATGCCGGCAGCGGCCAAGCCGCTGGATGAACCCGTGGCTGGATCGTCATGCCACCCCGCGCCGATCAACCCTGATGCGTTGCTCGAACAGGTGCTGGAGCGCACCAACCTGCAACGCGCCTTGAAGCAAGTGCGCCAGAACAAGGGCGCGCCGGGCGTCGACGGCATGACCGTCGATGCATTGCCGGAGTACCTGAAAGAGCATTGGCCGGCCATTCGCGAACAACTGGTGACGGGGCATTATCGACCGCAACCGGTCAGGCGGGTGGACATCCCCAAGGGCCACGGCAAGACCCGCCCGCTGGGGATTCCGACGGTGCTCGACCGCTTCATCCAGCAAGCCATCGCGCAAGTGATCAGTGCGCAATGGGAACCCCACTTCCACCGCGACAGCTATGGCTTTCGTCCGAACCGCTCGGCCCATCAGGCCGTGCAGCACGTGCATCGTGCCATCGGCGAAGGCTACGGATGGGTGGTGGACATGGACCTTGAGAGCTTCTTTGATCGAGTCAATCACGACCGGCTGATGGCGCGGCTGAAACGCCGTACCACCGACGCCACCGTGCTGCGCCTGATCAACCGCTTTCTCAAGGCGGGCGTCCTTATCGATGGCACGAAACAAGCCACGATGCAGGGTGTTCCCCAAGGCGGGCCGCTATCGCCCGTATTGGCCAACGTGGTGCTCGATGAACTGGACTGGGAACTGGACCGGCGCGGCCACCGCTTTGCCCGCTATGCCGATGATTGCACCATCATGGTCAAAAGCAGGAAAGCGGGGGAGCGGGTAATGGCCAGCGTGACACGCTATGTCAGTGACTCACTGCGGCTCACAGTGAATCCGCTGAAAAGCGCGGTGGACCGCCCGTGGAAGCGTAGCTTCCTGGGCTTCACGGTCAACCGGAAAAGCAAGAAGCTGCAAGTGGCCCGCAAGGCCATCGACAAACTGAAGGACCGCATCCGGGAATTGACCCGTCGAACACGAGGCAAACACTTGATGCATATCGTGGCGGAGCTGAAGAAATACCTGCTCGGATGGAGAGCCTACTTCGGCATGGCCGAGGTGGTGAGCCCTCTGCGCGACATGGACAAGTGGATCCGGCGCAAGTTGCGCTGCTACATCTGGAAACAGTGGAACCGCTCGGGCTATCGCAATCTGCGCAAGCGGGGTGTGAGCGTGCGTGAGGCGTGGAACATGGCCAAATCGGCCCACGGGCCGTGGCGGCTGTCGAAAACGCCCGCCATGTCGCGAGCACTCCCTGTGCAATACTTCAAGCAACTGGGGCTGCCGCAGCTTGCGCCGCGGCAGAGATGATTCATCGAACCGCCGTGGTACGTGACCCGTATGCCCGGTGGTGTGGGAGGAGCGGCACCGCGAGGTGCCGCTCCATCCGAATAGCGTGCAGAGGAACACTCATGGCGAATCAGACAGATCCTCCAAAGCAAGGCGCCGGTGATGTTGCTCATGCCGCAATCAAGGCGGGGCTGTCAGCCATCCCGGTGCTTGGCGGTACTGCGGCGGAACTGTTTCAGCTCGCCATACAACCACCGCTCGAGTGCCGCCGCACGAAGTGGATGGCCGCGGTTGGCGAGAAGCTTCGCGAGCTCGAGGAACAGGGTGTAATACTTGAGGAGTTGGCGGAGAACGAGGAGTTTGTCAGTGCCGTCATGCAAGCATCGAGCATTGCGCTGCGCACACACCAACAAGAGAAATTGGATGCTCTTCGTAACGCCGTTCTCAACACCGCGATGGGTGAAGCGCCTGACGAAGCGCTTCAGCATATGTTCTTTCATTGGGTCGATTCATTCTCAGCATTGCATCTGCGCATTCTCAAAGTATTCCAGGTTCCACAACCTCAATCTGGGCACGTAACCGGAAGCCTGCGGGTTGTTCTTGAGGCTTCTATACCAGAGCTCCGCAACCAGCGGCACATCTACGATCAAATATGGAAAGAACTATACGCGAGCGGCCTCGTCAACACCGATGGCTTGCACGCCATGATGACCGGCATGGGGCTAACGGAAAAGCGTACGTCTCAGCTTGGCGACGCGTTCTTGCAATTCATTAATGACCCAACTTCAGGCGATGCACGTTAGCATTTCGGTCAACTTGGACACTCGGCCCGGTGGGTCTCGTGCCGGTTACCTCAGGCGTTAGGTTCCGTTGGTAGGTATTCACACAAGTGGATGACTTCGAAAACATCAGTTTGTTGGTAATGAATGGGGGCGATATTACGGTGGGCCGAATGGGGCCGGTTGCATGTGCCGCCACCGCCAGTGACGAAGATCAGTGTCTGGCCATGCTGGCCCGGCGTCCTGGTGAGTCATTTTTTGAGCTACTCGCCAGGCTGGACGCGGCTGTGCTCAATGCGGTCGAGAATCAAGTGTTTGCTGATGAAATCAATGCGTAAACGTAACCTTTCTCGTTATGGAGGTCGAGTTTCTCGCTGTATTCACAGTGGCAATACAGGCCGCCATGGCCAGTCGGCTATCACGTGTCCAGGTACAACAGTTCGATCGATGGTTCCCACGGTTCAGCAGCATCCTGACCCAGCTGTCTCAGGAGTGCTTCACGCTGGCGAGAGTTGCGCTGTTACTTTGGAAGAAGCGGAGTCGTTCGACCTGGCCTGACCTATGCAAGCGCGATGTGAGCGTGCGCGAGGCGTGGAATATGGCCAAATCGGCCCGCAGGCCGTGGCGCCTGTCGAAAACGCCCGCGATGTCGCGAGCATTACCTGTGCAATATTTCAAGCAACTGGGGCTGTCGCAGCTTGAACCGCGGCAGAGATAATTCATCGAACCGCCGTGGTACGTGACCCGTATGCCCAGTGGTGTGGGAGGAGCGGCGCCGCGAGGTGCCGCCCTATCCCGCTGAGGTGACAAACAAGGGGTATTTATGCTTTGGATAATTTCTATAATAGTTGCATTATTGATCACTTTCGCCGCTCTTAGTGCCGTGGTCGAAAAATTTCCAAGGATAAGTTATTTTATTTATCATTTTAACGGATCAATGTTTGTAATATGCGTTGCGCTGCAGGTGTTGGTGTTTTACACGGCTACTGGAAAGAGGCCTGGGACTACATTCCTGATAATTGCAATGTTTTTTTATTTAATGTGGCTTGTTAAAATTATTGCAATTGTGGTTAATTCACCAAATGAGAGATGGTGGATGTTGTTACTTAAATTTTGGCTTGGAGCTGTGGGTATTATAGTATTTCCGCTTGGAATTCTTTCCGCCGCATGCCATGAATGGTTTGTGGTTAAAAAGATTCAAGCACCATGAGTCTGACGATGAAGGAATGAAGGTTAGATCGCGCGAGTGAAGCGAGTCGATATTTAAACTGTTTGTTGGACAGGGCCGGTTTGAGTAATCGTGCTCTATGCAGGTAGATTTTTATCATTCAGCTGACTTTGAAATCGATGCCGTACATTTCCTACGAGCACTGGATTTCGAAGTCGTGATGCGGGGCGGGGATCGTTTTCCGATGACTATCGGTGCGCCGCAACACGTGTTTTGCTCGAACATGCCCCTCCGCTTGCGGATGCCCCCCCTCTGTCCCATAGGTGTCCGCTCCACTGAAACCACGCTCATGGCGCGGCTGTCGACAACGCCTGCGCTGTCGCGATGAGCTGCTTCGAGAAGCTACTTGTGCTTACGTACGACTTGACGTACGCTTGCGTCCAAGGAGATACGTCATGACTACCCTCACCGCAAGCGACGCACGTGCCAATTTGTATCGGCTGATCGACCAGACTGCAGAGTCCCATGAGCCTGTTCTCATTTCGGGCAAGCGCGCGAACGCCGTGCTGGTGTCGGAAGAAGATTGGGCTGCCGTGCAAGAAACGCTGCACCTGCTGTCCGTTCCCGGCATGCGTGAGTCCATCAAGGCTGGCATGTCCGAGCCTGTTGGTTCCTGCTCCACGGAGCCGGATTGGTGAGTTGGCGGGTTGTCTATACCAAGCAGGCACAAAAAGATGCAAAGAAGGTCGCGTCAAGCGGGCTCAAGAACAACGCACAGCGTCTGTTGGCCATTTTGGCTACCGATCCGTTTCAAAGCCCTCCGCCGTATGAAAAGCTCGTCGGGGATTTGACTGGTGCCTACTCGCGCCGCATCAACATACAACACAGGCTTGTCTACCAAGTTCTTGAGTCGGAGCAAGTCGTGAAAGTTCTCCGTATGTGGGCGCACTACGAGTAGCGGCAGAAGCTGACGAGAAAGGTTGGATCGCGCGAGCAAAGCGAGCCGCGATCTGAACCGTTTGTTGGACAAGTCCGGTTCGGGTGATCGCACTCTATGCAGATAGCTTTTTGTCAGTCAGCCGATTTGACGACCGATGCCGTGCATTTTTGACGAGCACTCGCGATCGCCATCGAGATACGGCATGAAAATCGTTTTTCGGACGATTATCCATGTGATGTGCCGCAACGCGTATTTCGGACAACGGCACCCCTCGGCTTGCGTATGCCGATCTTCCATGCGCTGACGTTGGCCATGTCGGTTACGTCACCGTGCGTTCGGTGAGTCCATCGGGCGGATGATGCCACCTTGCGCGAGATGGCGGCAGGCGTGTTCGAATGACTTTCATGGCCCCGCCGCGCCGGTGCACGTCAGCGTGGGTCGCGGTTTGAGGTACGCCATGGCGGCGCTCAGCTCCACCTTGAGCAGCAGGTACACCAGCTGGATCAGGCGCTCGGCGTTGCAGTGCAGAAGCCCGACGTTGCGCGCTTGTCGGAACCGGCGCAGCAGGACGTGGCGCAACACCTGCTACTGGAAGTCGGCATCCCGCGAGGTGCGGGTCTTTTAGCGTTCGCCCATGCTGTCCACGGCCAAATCGGCCCACGGGCCGTGGTGGCTGTCGGAAGCGCCTGTCATGTCACGAGCGCTTCTTGTGCAATACTTCAAGCAATTTGGGCTGCCGCAGCTTTCACAGCGGCGCGGATGATGCATCGAGCCGCCATGGTACGTGACCCGTATGCCCGATGGTGCGGGAGGAGCGGCGCCGCGAGGTGCGGTCCCATCCCGATTGGATACGTTTTGCAAGGACGAGGCTGAAATGGACAAAGCTCAAGCTACTGCTGTCGCGGATGCCATGTTGCAGCGCAACCGCGCGAGCCAGTCATCAACCGTGAATCGCGATTCAGCGCGTTCATGGTCACGTAAGGAATGGTTGGTTGCGGTGTTGCTGGCATTGCAAGTCGTTGTGGCAGGTGCGGGTGTCGCTGTCGCGTGTCGGGTGCCTATTGGCGGCATCATTTTCATTGCGGAGTTGTGTGGCCTATTTGGCTTCATGGTTGCGTGTCTTGTCATTGCGTGTCATCGGGTTCTGAGACGGTCGTAAGAGACTTCCCGTCAATACCCCGACATGTTGGGCCGCTGACATCGGCTGGGGAGGTTGTCTGCCCGCTCGGCATAAACAACGACACAACGTTCACTTGATGCGAGCCCAGGAGTCCACGATGAGCAACGTGATCGACAACAATGCGGCCGCTGAACGGGATGCGGCGTTCCGGGCCGAGCGTCGCTCCGGCATGCTCGCCATCGGCGTGGCCATGCCTGTTGCCCTCGTGCTTTGGCTTGCCATCTCGTTTCTCCCGCCGCCTTTGGCGGGCATGGAAACCTTCGACGAGCGCATGCTGTTTGCGTTGAAGTGCTTCTGTTTCGCCGTTTTGTTCTGTCTTGTCATGGGCTTGGAGGCCGTCGCGCACGAGCGTCTGGTATCGCGAGCCTTCGATCCGCTTGCCGGGTTCGAAACAAGGCGACTGCGGGTGAACCAGCGCTATCTTCAGAACACGTTGGAGCAAATGGTCGTTTTCGCTGCCGCGCTGTTTGGACTGGCGGCGTATTCGACCGGCGGGGCACAGATGCGCATGGTGCTGGCGACTGCCGTCGTGTGGATTTGTTCGCGATTTGCATTCTGGATCGGCTATCACCGCAGCGCTGCCATGCGCGGCCTGGGTGCGCCGGGTATGGCGCTTGGCATGCTCGTGCTTTTGTACGTCACCTGCCGGATCGGGTATGACGTGGCGGGCGTCTTTGGTGCCGCAGCCGTTATCGTGTTGTTCGTCGCCATCGAGGCGTTTCTTTTTCGGGCGACACGCCGCGGCGGGGATGATTCATCGAGCCACCGTCGTACGTGATTTGTATGTCCGGTGGTGTGGGAGGAGCGGCACGGCGAGGTGCCGCGCTATCGCGTTGGCGAACGGAAGGAGGAAATCATGAAGCACAATGCATTTGCAGGCGCGCTGATTTTAGCCGCAGGGTTCGGCATGGGTATCCTGGCGTCGCATTTTCCGGTTGCGTCCGCATCCGTCGCTTCTGATGCGGGAAACATCGCGCATCGGGAGTTTCTCGTTTCGATCGACGAGGTCCGTCAAAATTTCGTATCGGTCCACGAGTTCACCGGGCACTACGCTACAACGGTCACGCTTTCCGACGGTACCAAGCGACACATCGAGCTCACGCCGATGGTTCACGACGGGATGAAGGTCGTGGAGCTCAAGGACAATGGCGGCCATACCTACATGGGTCTGAACGGCACGACGACGGACGGTGCGTTGATGGTGCGGCTTCGCGATGTCGCCACCATGAAGCGGCAGCTCAAGGCTGAGGGTTGGCCCGCGTCAACGGTCGAGTCTGTTCGCTGACGGGAAAGGTCCGGCCGCGCGGCCAGAATGAGTCGCAATTGGAGCCGTTTCCTGGACAGGCGTGTAACTGTCTCTGGAATTTTCCGTGGCGCTGTTTGCCTCGCTCGTATTTGCGGCGGCAGTTGGTGCTTGAGCCACCGTTCGGAATCGTGATGCGGGCAACTGCGATCTCTACACGAGTGCGGCATGGAGCGTTGCGTGTGGCGGCCCCCGCTTTGGACCTGCATGCGCGGACTGCGTGTCGTGCGGCAGTGTTTCATAGATGCCGGGCTCGCAGCCCAGTAGGTTGGGTTAGGCCGCAGGCCGTAACCCAACATCAGCTATCTGCCAGCGTGATGACGTCCTTGCCGCGTAGCTCGACAAGTTTGGACGTCGGGTTGATGAAGCCAACCCGACCTACACGAGCAGTAGACGCCAAGCCGGTGACAGCGGCCACGCATGCGCTTGAGTAAATGCCATTCGCCACTGGCACCATTTTCCGCGCTATCCCGATTATGCATCCGGGAGGTGCAGTTCAACATCCATGCTTCTGTGAAGCACTCTCACAACAACCATGGTGTTGTCCTGGTACTCGTAAAAGACGACATGCTGCTCATGGGGATGTTTTCTCAGTCCGGCCACGATGTCATTGCAGGCTATTCCGGCGCCAGGATTATCTGCCAGAAATTGGAAGGTTGCGTCCAAACCTTTGAGGTAAATCCGACGTCGCGTGACACCCCAGGTCTTTTGGGTGTACGCGGCTATCTTTTTCAAATCCAGCCGCGCCGCTCGAGTGATGAGCAACGAGCTCATCGGGCGAGATCGCCATCAATCTCTTGCATCAACGTGTCGTAGTCGTATTCAACGGTACCACTGGCTTTGCCCGCCAAGATCAACGCACGCAAGGCTTCAACTTTGCGTTCATCGTCTTCAAGCTTGCGCAAGGCTGCTCGCACAACCTCGCTCGCTGAGCCGTAGCGACCATCCGCAACCTGCTTTGCGATGAAGTCGTCAAAGTGGCTGCCCAGGCTGACGCTGGTGTTCTTTGCCATGGGGACTTGCCTCATGTACCAATAGATAACACATATTGGTACATGAGGTGTGGCAAGTCAACGTGGCAGCGCTCCTCCGGTCATGGCGCGGCCTTGCCCGTGTACGGACACACCTGCTTGCCTGCCGACGGGCCGCCGTAGCAGGCGAACCAGCCGAGCTTGTAGGCGATCTTGGCGACCAGGTTGCTGGGTTTGGCGGCGATGTGGTGGGAGGCGCCGGGGATGCGCACCAGCACGGTCGGCACCTGGCGCATTTTCAGCGCGCGGTAGAACTGGACCGAGGAGGGCGCGGGCGTGCGGTAGTCGACCTCGCCGTGCATGACCATGGTCGGCGTGCTCACGTTGCCGGCGTAGCTGATCGGCGAACGCTTCATGTAGCGCTTTGTGTGTTCCCACGGATAGCCTTCCATCCAGTACTTCATGCCCATGTAGCCCATGTCGGCGGTCAGCACCCAGCTGTACCAGTTGATGACCGGCTTGACCACGACGGCGGCGCGGAAGCGGTCCGTGTGGCCCACGCTCCAGGCGGTCAGCACGCCGCCGCCGCTGCCGCCGGTGACGTACAGGCGGTCGGTGTCGATGTAGCCGCGCTTGATCACGGCGTCGACGCCCGACATCAGGTCGTCGTAGTCGTGGTGCGGGTAATCGAGGTTGATCAGGTCGGCGAACTCGGCGCCGTAGCTGGTCGAGCCGCGCGGGTTGATGTACAGCACCACGTAACCGTTGGCGGCGTAGATCTGGTCGTCGGAGGAAAAGGTGGGGCCGTAGGAGGTCGACGGGCCGCCGTGGATTTCCAGGATCAGCGGGTATTTGTGCGAGGGATCGAAGCCCGGCGGCTTGAGGATCCAGCCCTGGATGCGGCGGCCGTCGTGCGAGGACGGGAAGTGGATGGTTTCCAGCGTGCCCAGTTGCAGGTGGCCGAGCAGGCTGCGGTTGAGGTGCGTCAGGCGCGTGGTCTGCGAGTCGGCGCCGGTGTGGCGGCCGACGGCGACGTCGGCGGGATGGTCCGGCGCGGAAAGCGTGAAGGCGAACATACCCGTTGCCGGTGACAGCGAGTAGCTGCCGCCGGAATAGGGCCGGTCCACGCCGCCGCCGAGAATGTCCGCGACCACGGTCATCTTGCCGGCCAGCGTGGTATAGCCGAGCCGCGTGACGCCGTGGTCGACGTACTGGAAGTACAGGCCGTTGCCGTCCGCGCTCCATTGCGGGTGGCTCACGTTGCGGTCCAGATCGGTCATGACCTGGCGCACGTGGTCGCCGTCACGGTCCATGACGTACAGGTGTGCGTTCTGGTGAAAGCCCTTGTTGCGGTCGATGAAGCCGGTGAAGGCGATCTTGCTGCCGTCGGGCGACACCGCCGGCGAGCGGCTCGGTCCCGCGCGGTCGGTCAGTGCCTGCGGCTCGCCACCATCCAGTGCGACGCGGTAGATCTGGCTGCGGTTGGGGTGGTAGGCGGCGTGGGCGCGACGGTTGGCGGAAAAGATCAGCGCCTTGCCGTCGCGTGACCAGGTCAGGCTGCCGCGGTCGTCGACGGCGCCGAAGGTCAGCTGGCGCGGCGTACCGCCGGTGGCCGGCACCACGAACAGGTGGGTATGCCCGTAGGGCAGCATGCCGCGGCCGTCGAAGCGATAGTTGAGGCGGTCCACGACCTCGACCGGTTTGCCCCAGTCCGCGCCTTTGGGCTTGGCCGGCATGTTGGCGATGTGGGTGCGTTGCTTGCCGGCCACGAACATCGCGAACGCGATGCGGGTGCCATCGGGCGACCAGGCCAGCTCGCGCGGTTTGGCGGGCAGCTTGGCGATGCTCGCCGTTTGCCCGGATGCAATCCAGCGCACGCGGATCTGCGCCTGCTTGTCCTTGGAGGTGACAAACAGCACGCGCGTGCCGTCCGGCGACCAGCGCAGCGAACCGGCTTTCACGTCCGGGTCGCTGAGCGGACGCAAGCCGGTGCCGTCGCTGTTGATGATCCACAAGGTGGCGTCGCGTGCATCGTGCATGATGTCGAACGACCCGCGCACGAACACGATCTGCTTGCCGTCCGGTGAAATCTGCGGATCCTGCGCCCATTGCAGATCGAAGATGCGCGCCAGCGTGAAGCGGTCCGATGGCTGATCGGCGGACCGCGCCATGGCCGGCATGGACACCAGCATCATGGCAAGTGCGGCGGTGGCGAGCAGTGCGCCCAGGGTGACGGTGCCGGATCGGCGGCAGGCGCGGCGTGTACGGTTGGTCGTGGTCATGGCAAGCCCGTGTGTGGCGGATTGTCGAGGCAAAACGGAGGTTGTTCCCCGGCACAGAGTAGCAAGATCACGGCCCTGCGCACGTGCCGGCGGCAAGGGCGCTCAAGCGTCCTGTACCCTTGCAGCATGAACGCAGGCAGCAACCGGCTGAGTGACGAGACCAGCCCCTATCTATTGCAGCACGCGGACAATCCCGTGCACTGGCAACCGTGGGATGACGCAGCGCTGGCGGCGGCGCGCGAGCAGGACAAGCCCATCTTGTTGTCGATCGGATATTCCGCGTGTCACTGGTGTCACGTCATGGCGCACGAGTCGTTCGAGGATCCCGAGACGGCGGCGCTGATGAACGAGCGGCTGGTGAACATCAAGGTGGATCGGGAGGAGCGGCCGGATCTGGACAAGGTCTATCAGACGGCGTTCCAGCTGATGAATCGGCGTGGTGGCGGGTGGCCGCTGACGCTGTTTCTCACGCCGGACGATCTGGCGCCGTTTTTTGCCGGGACCTATTTTCCGCGCGAGCCGCGCTACGGCATGGCCGACTTCAAGACCGTGCTGCGGCAGGTGACCGATGCGTTCCATGATCGCCGCGACGAGATCGACCGGCACGCGGGTGCGTTGCGCGAGGCGCTGGGGCAGGTGCACGCGCCAGAACAAACCGGCCACGCCAATGCCGGCGTGATCGAGGCGGCGCAGCAGGCGCTGGACGCGCAATACGATGCGGCCAACGGCGGATTCGGCGCCGCGCCCAAGTTTCCGCGTCCCGGTGCGCTGGAGCTGTTTCTGGAGTCCGGAGACAAGACGCTGTCGGCCCATGCGCTGCACAGCCTGCAGTGCATGGGCAACGGCGGGCTGTTCGACCAGATCGGCGGTGGTTTCTGTCGGTATTCGGTGGATGCGCGCTGGGCCATACCGCACTTCGAGAAAATGTTGTACGACAACGGCGCGTTGTTGCGGCTGTATGCGCGGGCCGCGCGGATGACCGGCGAGGATCGTTTCCGGCAGGTCGCGGCGATGACGGCGCAGTGGCTGATGGACACCATGCAGTCGCCCGAGGGCGGGTTTTATTCGAGCCTGGATGCCGACTCGGACGGCGGCGAAGGTCGGTATTATCTGTGGACATGCGAGCAACTGCAGGCGTTGTTGAGCGGTGACGAGTACACGCTTGCAAGCGAGCGCTTCGGGTTGGACGGGACACCCAACTTCGAGGGTCGCTGGCACCTCAATGTGCACGTGGATGTGGCGACGCTGGCCGTGCGGCGCGGGGAGTCGGCGGCCACGGTCACGGCGACGCTGGCCGCGATCGGCGAGAAGCTGCACGCCGCGCGCGCCGAACGCACGGCGCCTGCGCGCGACGACAAGATCCTGACGGCATGGAACGGGATCGCGATTCGCGGCATGGCGGCGGCCGGGCGCTATCTGAACGAGCCGCGCTGGATTGACTCGGCGATGCGCGCACTGGACTTCGTGCGCGCCGAGCTGTGGCATGACGCGCGCTTGCTGGCGACGTACAAGGATGGCCGCGCGCGCTTCAGCGGTTATCTGGATGATTACGCGTTCATGGCGATGGCGTGCGTGCAATTGTTGCAGGCGCGCTGGCGTAGCGAGGATCTGACATTCGCGCGTGAGCTGGTCGAGGCGATGTTGCGTCACTTTGAAGATACGGATTCTGGCGGGTTCTGGTTTGTCGCCGACGATCATGAAGCCCTGCTCGACCGCCCGCGTTCGTTTGCCGACGAGTCGATGGCTGCGGGCAACGGCATGGCCGCGCAGGCGTTGATCGAGCTGGGGCACTTGCTGGGTGAGCCGCGTTACCTCGATGCGGCCTCGCGTACGCTCGATGCCGCCGTCGCCGCGCTGGGACACGTTCCCGAAGCGATGTGCAGTTCACTGGTCGCGCTGCGCCGGCAGCTGGCTCCGCGGCCGCACGTGATCGTGCGCGGCGAGCATGCCGTCCTGCGCGACTGGATGGACACCATCGGTGCGCGGGGCCCGTGCGCACAGCCGGTGTATGCCATCGCCAACGATGCCGGGCCACTTCCGGACCTTCTGGCGGCCTGCGAACCACGCGAAAGCGGCGGTGTGGCGTATGTTTGCACCGGTACCGAATGCACGGCGCCGATGACATCGGTCGAAGACGTGCTGGCGCTTCTGATCGCGTCGGCGCGATGACCTGGCTGGGGCATGGTCGCCGGCACGGGGTGGCTTCAGGTCGAAATTTGACCTCAAGCTGTTGAATACGCGGCGAAAGCGTGTTTGACGCTGCGTGAAAGGTCGAGCAGTTGACCGGAGGGTGTCGGTTGGGTAAACGTGTCGTCTGATTTTTGTTTGCGGCCCGACCTCTGGACGGGCGCTCGATCGCCAGAGACTCTGCCATGACCGCCAAATCCGTCCCGCCTGCTGCCGGCATCGTGCC